>JBGPZR010000004.1:0-15705 GCA_041493845.1 Terriglobia bacterium
CTCGTTTTCGAAGGCGGATTCTGCGAGCAGCCGCCGCTGGATTTGATTCGCGCCATCGCCCGCTCCTGCTATGTCGTCGATGACGATCTGCTGATCGGATTGCGCTGGATTCTGGAAGACGTGCCCCTCGACGGGGATCCGCTGTTCAACCTTGCCTCGGCTTATCTCGAAAAGAGTTCCTATAGCCCCGTGCAGCATGATCTCCGCAAGCCCAAGGAGAAGATGCTCATCGAGCGCATCAGGAACTCACGGGCGGAGGCGGCCATCCTCACCGCCGCGAAAATGTGTGAACCCGGCCTGGAAGAACAGGTGGCCTACTTGCACGCGCTGGACAAGGAAGGCATTCCCTATTTCATCAGCGAGTTTGAAGAAAAGATGACGACTTTCGAACATATGGAAATTCAGCTCGATACTTTCGTGGAAAACATTTTGTTCAGTTAAGGAAGGATGGGGGCCATGAGCGATCGACAACAAGAAATTGGAATTGTTGGGCGTGGGAATCGCGAAGGGGCCGATCTTTTTCGTCAATGGTTCTCGGAATTGAACCGCACGGCAGAACAAGGCGGCCCGTCCGCCTATGTTTTCGTGATGGGCAGCATGTGCGAGATCTTGCGCACATTCAACCTTCCCGTCGTTTTTCCGGAAATCAACTCCCTTCAATTGGCGGTACGGCGTGTGGCCCATGAGTACCTCAACCAGGCCGAAGACTACGGCTACTCGCCGGATATCTGTGGCTATGTAAAGGCCGACGTGGCCGTGCAACTGCGCGGCGGAGAGCACCCAATGGGCCGCGTCCCGAAACCCTCCATCGCCGTGTTGACCAACGCCTGCAATACCTACATCAAGTGGGCGGAGATCTGGGAGCGCATGTACCACATTCCGGTCTTCACCCTTGACATACCCGGCACTCGCGCAGCGGGGACGCAAACCTGGGCAGGTGACCCGGATTTTGAAAATGATCGCCGCTATGTGCAAGCCCAGATCACCGAGCTGATCGCGCTCTGCGAGCGCGTGACTGGTATCAAATTCGATATCGATCGGCTCCGGGAGGTCATGGGCTACGCCAATGAAATGTCCCGCGGATGGAAACAGGTACTGGACTTCAATAAGACTCGGCCGTCTCTCTTCAACGCGCTGACCGACGGAACCATCTACCTGGGCGTCACGAACAGCTTCCGCGGCGCTCCGGAAGGCGGCCGCTATTTTACAAACCTTGTTGAGGAGATGGCCTACAAGGCTGCCCACGGTATCGGCACGCTCACCGAAGAGAAGTACCGGCTGACCTTCATCGGTGTTCCCTGCTATCCCATCTTCCGAAGGTTCAACGAACTCTTTACCGAGTGGGGTGGAACTTTCGTCCATTCCACTTATCTATGGTTTGCCTCCGGCGGCGCTAATCTGGGTTTCGAGTATGACTTGGCCCGGCCGCTGGAAAGCCTGGCAGAAGGCGTTCTCATCAGCGTCCGCGATGCGATGGACAGCATGTTCTACCAGGATCGCGCGATCATCGAGATGGTTGACTCCTTCCATCTGGACGGCGTCGTTTACCATCCCATCAAGAGTTGCCGCACGACTTCGACGGGAATGGCTGATAACCGCCGCGCGCTGATGGCCGCCCGGGACATCCCCAGCCTCTTTATCGAATCCGACATGATGGATCGCCGTGTGGTATCCGAAGCGCAAATGAAGAACCGCATTGATGCTTTCTTTGAAGGCTTGGCTTCCCGCAAGCACCAAGAGGCTCCTGCCCGCTGAGGCAGATGAATTCTGAACGGAGAGGAAAGGGAAAATGGCTTACGCCGTGGGAGTTGATGTCGGGTCCACCCAAACAAAAGCCGTAGTGATCAATGAGGCTAAGCACATCGTCGGCCGGGCGCTGATTGATACGGGAGCAAACGTCGTCATGGCCGCTGAACAAGCTTTCGCAGCAGCCCTCAAAGGCGCAAACGTGCAGGAAGAAGAAGTCGAGTATGTGGTCGGTACTGGGTACGGCCGATACCGCGTGACTTTTGGAAACACTCAAGTGACTGAGATCAGCTGTCATGGCCGCGGTGCAGTACACATGTTTCCAAAAACACGCACCGTGATCGACATGGGCGGCCAGGACACAAAAGCGATCCGAGTACGCCCCTCAGGCGAAATCTTGGATTTTTGCATGAACGACAAATGCGCGGCGGGTACAGGGAGATTTTTGGGCGCGGCTGCCAGTGCCCTTGACATCCCCTTGGATCAATTGGGTCCCACGGCCCTGCGCTCCGAGAGGCCTGTGCGCATCAGCACCACTTGCACGGTGTTTGCCGAATCCGAAGTACTCTCCTGGCTGGGCAAAGGGAAAAAGATCGAAGACATTCTGCAGGGTGTTCACCAATCGATTGCTGCGCGCTCCATAGGGCTGCTCCGGCGCGTAGGAGTCGAGGAGCAAATCACCTTTACGGGCGGAGTGGCGCGCAACATTGGAATGATCGAGGCACTGCAGCAGGGTCTCTGCGCCAAGCTCAATGTGAGCGACGATTCGCACTTCATGGGCGCACTCGGCGCCGCCTTATTCGCTCTGGATCATGTTTTGGCCAGACGCGCACCCGTCGCCACAGGGAAGCCGTCATGATTCTTACTGCCGGAATCGACGTTGGTTCTACTTATACGAAAGCTGTAGTCCTAAATGGGGATGGAGTGATCCTCGGTCATGCCATGAACAACACGGGTTTCAAGCTGGCCGAAGTGGCCCGCCAGGTTTATGAGAGTGCTTTGCAGAATGCGGGGCTGGTGGAATCAGACATTTCCTACGTAGTGGCCACGGGGTTCGGGCGCCACATGGTGTCGTTCAGCGATACGCAAGTGACCGACCTGACTGCCAGCGCCCGGGGTGCGACTTTCTTCTTCCCTAAAACGCGCACGATTCTCGACGTCGGGGGGCAGACGATGAAAGCCACTCGGATCGACGAGTCAGCCAGGGTCAAGTCCTTCCGCCTCAATGACAAGTGTGCAGCCGGAACCGGCGCTTTCCTGGAAAAAACGGCCCGCTACATGGGCTACGGGACGAAGGAGATCGGTCCTCTGGTGGCAACTTCGAAGCAGCAAGTCGCGATTTCCGGTGTCTGCGCGGTCTTTGCCGAATCCGAGGTGATCAACCAATTGTCGCAGGGGAGCGCGCCCGCGGACATCATGCATGGCGCGATTGCCTCCCTCGTGGACCGTTCGGTGCAGTTGATGAAGCGCGTTCAGATGGAGCCCGAGTTCACCTTGATCGGCGGCATCCTCCGCTTCGAGAAGATGGCGTGCGTAGTCCGCGAACATCTTAAGGCGGAAGTGAATGTTCCACCTGAGAACCTTGTTCAGTTTGTCGCCGCATTGGGCGCCGCCATTCTGGCGCAACGCCGTCTGCAAAAACTGAATTTGCAGGATGGCGATAGTCGCACGAGCGTCGAAATGCCCGCGCAAGACTGACCGCCTGGGACGGAGTGATGACCAATCTTATTAAGATAAAAGCCTTGCTTGATGGCTCCGCTGATCGAGTGCTTTCCGATGCCCAGCTTCAGCCAGACCCTGCATTAGTTGCCGAAGGATGGGAACGTCGCTTCACAGCCGACGAGCAGCGAGCGAAGGAAGTCATGGAGCTCTACATCCAGTTGGGGTACGAAGTGCGCGCGGAACCCGTGCGTCCCGAGGAGTTGCAAGACGACTGCCAGGATTGCCGGACCGTCGTCTCTTTTCACTTCCTGGCGATTTATACCCGCAGAAGAAAAACTTGATCGAGAAATCATGCACTTGGCAGCAAGGCAATGGATGGTTTTCGACGCTACTTGTTTTTCCAAATAGGCTGGCGCTTTTCCAGAAAAGCATTCAGACCCTCGCGGGCATCTTCCGTCTTCATGAGCTCACCGAGGTAAAGTTGCTCCACGGCAGTGATACCCTCGTTCACGCTCGCAGCGAGGCCTCGGTCCACGGCGCGCTTTGTCATTCTCAGCACGGGACCGCTCAGCGACGTGAGCTTGCTGAGGAACTCGTCCGTCTTTTCGCGAAAGCCTTGGGCAGGAATGACCTTGTTGATGAGGCCGATGGCCTTGGCTTCGTCGGCTTCGATGACATCGCCTGTCAGGAGCAATCCCAGCGTCCGGTTCCGGCCGATGAGGTGTGGAAAAAGGACCGCGGCCACCGGGGGAAAGACTCCTACCTTGATTTCCGGCTGGCCGAAAGTGGCCCGGTCCGATGCGATAACCATATCGCAGAAGACGGCCAGTTCGCAGCCACCGCCCAAGGCCATCCCATCGACCAGCGCCAGGCTGGGGACGGCAAGTGAATTGAGAAGACGGAACATGCCATGAAACTTCTCGATCATTTCATCCACCTTGTCGGGCGCATGGTCTTTGATGGAGACCCCAGCCGAAAAGGCTTTCCCCTGGTGGTCGATGACGAGCACCTTCACATCCCCCGCGGTGTGGACTCGCGCAAGCGCGCTACGTATCTCCCCGATCATGGGGATGTCCATGATGTTCAAAGGTGGCTGATTCAGCGTAATCCTCGCCACACTCTCGCGGATTTCGCAGACGATGCTTGAATACTCAACTGGCATGAAGGAGATCCTCCCAATTCTGGGTTGTGCTGCGCACCACATAAGAATCCCATATAATCTCCAAGATTGCTTACACGGTTCCTGGAGCGCTCAGGCGGGATATTCAGTATGACCAGTAGACAACACAGAAATGGCGAAATGCGCCTGGAGATCCTAAAGAGTGCGGCAGCTGCGTTTCGACGGCGAGGTTACTACGGAGCGAGTGTCGATGAAATTGCCCGCGCGCTCCATATGACAAAAGGGAACCTCTATTATTACTTCAAGGACAAAGAGGACATCCTGTTTGCCTGCCACGAATTTGCTCTCGACCTTCTCCTGAAAATGCTCAAGAAGGTCGAAGACAGTTCCAATCCACCACAGGAAAAATTGCGACGGGTCATCGTCTCCTTCGTGCATATGATGATCGACGAATTGCGCGGAACTGCTTTGACCATGGACGTACAGGCGCTCTCCGCTTCCCGGCGGCAGAAGGTCATTGCAAAGCGCGACCGCTTTGACCGGGGTATACGCCGCATCATCACCGCCGGGATCAAGACGGGTGTTTTCCGGAACGCTGATCCCAAACTGGCCACCTTCGCCATTCTCGGCTCGGTCAATTGGATTCCCTACTGGTTCGATCCCTACGGCGAAGCGAACTCCGTCGAAATCGGCGAGGAATTCGCGTCACACCTCATCTCGGGACTCCTCAGTCACAAGACCGAATCCAGCCGTTCAGCAGGCTGACCACGTTTGCAACTGGCATCCTTCGCGAAGAGCACGATGCGATCCTGCGCTGGCCTGCTAGCGGGCGGGTGGCTGCGCCCCCAACGTGCGCACCAGCCAGGGAACGATCACCTGTTTAAAAATTAGTGGATCGGGCCAAACCCCTTTCTGCCGGCCGAGATGGCCCCCTAGCGGGTTGATCCACGCTTCCTTGGGGACATCGCCGGTTTTCAGCAGCAGGAAGGCGTCCGAGACGGGGACTTGCGTGTCGGCTGCGCCGGCAATAATCAACATCTGCGTGGTTGGCTTGCCGATGAGGTTTTGATTCACCAGCGACATTTTGGGGAAAATTTCCGCCAGGTCGTCCACGGTTTTGGCGCCCTCGAAAATATTCAGGAATGCCGGGATCAGGCCGAAAAGGTATTCGCGGTTTCCAAGGACCGAGTTCAACAGGAAATCTTTTTGGAAACAGGCGTCTACCGGAGGAGTTTGAAGCACCACGCCTTTCAGGCGCGCGCGTTCGACGATGGAGAGCTTGGTGGCCCAGTAGGCGCCGAAACTCTGGCCGTCGGCGGCGAGTCGCGATTTATCCACTTCGGGGCGCGTGGCGAGGTAATCAAGCACCGGCGCAAACATGCGCTCCGCGGTAAGGCCGGCCTTGATGGGCGCCTGGCCCGTGCCGGGCGAATCCACGGCGATAAATCCGATGCCGTATGGAATGATTGCGCCGAAATTCTCGGAGAGGTCTTCCTTGCGGCTGTCGAGGCCGCTGATGGCGAGCACAACGGGAACGGGGCCGCCCGGGTTCTTCGGGAGGCGGAGATAGGCAATGATCTCGGAGCCCTCAAATGGGATGTGGATCACCTCGATGGGCGGGTCCATCAGGCGAGCATGAGCGAGGAAGGCTTCGATCGCTTTGGCGTAGGCGGCTTTTTTCCCAGGGGACAACGGCACGGGCCAGCGCCCGAAAGAATAGAGACGCCACGCACGGACGTAGAGCGCGCTGGCTTTTGCGGCATCGGTGGACTCGAGCGATTTCGCCTGGGCCATGTAGCGCCCTGCAACGGCGCTGAAACCCGTGGCCCATTCGTCAGGATCGGAAGTCTTGATCGAAGCAAAAGCCTCGCGAACATCGCCGGGATCGAGCGCGATGAGGGGATACATCCCATTTTCGGCGCGGGTGATGGCCTCGGCCTTGATTTCGTCGATGGTGCGCTCGCGGCGCTCCTGCGCTGAGGCCACGCCCGGGCCTAGCGCTGCGAGGGTGGAGATCATGCCGAAGACGAGCAGGGGAATTCCATAAGAGCGTTTCAATTTATCCTCCAATTGGTTGTGGGAATGCTGCCGAGTTGGGCATCAGGAAATGTGGATCTGCTCTCATGATTTGTACAGCATCAATGTGCACTGCAACTGAAGATTGTTGCCGCGGAGGGGCCGAACCCAGAATCCGGCCCCTCCTGTCGCGCACGTACTCGCCGCGGTTAAAAGTGCAGTTTCAAACCCAATTGGATCGCGCGGCTGCCCCCAGAGCCAATGACCGGATTCGAAGCTGAGACATCAGGCGTGGCGCAGGAGCAGCCGAACGAACCGCTGGAGGGATCGTTGTGGGCCCAGCCATTCTGCCCGCCAAAGGGATTCGCGAAGTTCGGATGATTGAGAACGTTGAAGAACTCAGCGCGAAATTGCACGCCGAACCGTTCGCCGAACTTCCAATTTTTCGCCACCGAGAAATCCCAGTTGCGAAAGCCGGTGTCCCGGAAGATATTGCGGCCCATCGTACCGAACGTCCCGAGGGGAGGAGGAAGCATCATGGAGCTTCTGCTGGTATAGCAGCCAAAGACGCCCAGCGCGGTGCTCGCGAGGCCGTTCGGGTTCCCGCCATCCAACGCCAGAGCCTGGGTTGCGCAGGCGGGATTGCTGTTGCCGGCAAAGAAAGGAATCCCAACCGGAGTGGACCTAAAGTCGCCGGGCTTCCCGAAGAAGTTCCAGCGATCATTCGCCTCGCCGCTGCCGCTGACGTCTGTCCCGGCATCCATCGCGCCAAAAGGCTGCGCGCCGTACAAAGCTACGATGGAGATGAGTTGCCATCCTTCGAGTAGCTGAGCGAACGACTTCCTGCCAGGGACGTCATAGGTGACCGAAAGAGTGAAGCGGTGGCGCATATCGAAATCGCTGCTGGCGTATTCGCGTTCGGGGTGAGCGCTATCTGATGGCAGACCCAATCCCGCCCCGAAGTCCCAATTGGCGCCGACCTGATCGAGGGCATGTGAATAGGTGTAGCCGACAACGGCGGTGATGCCGTGGTAATTGCGCGCGGTCAGAGTCGTCTGAAGGCCGTTGTAGTTTGACCTGTAGATGTTTCCCATTTGGTAGACGTTGCCCAAGAAAGGAAACGTGGCATTAAACGGCCGTGCCGCTTGCTCCGCATCTCCATCCGTTGCGCAATTTGTGAAGGCGGGAGGCGCCTGGCAGGCTGCGATTGCTGCAGGCGTCCAACCTGCGCCGGCGGTCGGTTGGTTGATGTCGTGGATGCCCGCGAGTTTCGAGCCATGGTCGCCAACATAGGCAACTTCAAAAGACAAGTTGTTGGTGAAGGCATGTTGGACGTTCAGAGTCCAGTTCCACACGTAGGGGGTCTTCAGATTGCGAACCACACCCAGGATGCTGCATGGATTGGCGCCGCAATTGATGGTGCCAGTGGGGAACACCGTATTGAACCAATCAAGATTCGAACCGTCGAAGTTAATGGTGCCGACGGCGATTGAGCCGCCGCCAGGCGTTACGCCAATGCCGCCGGTGGGAATGGTGCTGAGGCCCATCGAGTTGTTGAGAGCAAGGAAGGATTCCCAGTTGACCGTTTCGTAGATGATACCGCCGCCGGCGCGGAGCACCGTCTTCCCGCTGCCAGTCGGATCCCAGGCGAGGCCCAGGCGCGGCGCAAAGTTGGCATGATCAGTCTTGTAGGGTGAGCTGATCTCCCGGCCAACTTGAACAAGTCCCCTGACCGGATCAAAGTTTCCGAGCAAATTGTGATCGTCCTTGACCGGTGTATTGATTTCGTAGCGAAGCCCAATGTTGACGGTCAAATTCTTGGCAAGATGCCAGTCATCCTGCGCAAAGACAGCGTAGCCCCAGTTGTGAATATTCCGCGTGGGGTCGCCGCTCAGCAGGCTTCCCGAAGTCGGCGCACCAGCAAAGAAGTCCTCCAGCGATGAGGCGCCCGGGAAAGCGTCCACCCCAAATCCGAATTTAACTCTGCCCCGGGTGCCGCCGTAGGCACCGCCGCTGAAGCTGTCGCGATGAATTTCCGCGCCGAACTTGAGGGCGTGCTTGCCAAACGTATAGGAAACGTGATCCACAAATTGGAATCTCTCATCGGGTCCTTGGACTTTCGGCCAATTGAAGCCACCCAATTCCTGGGGAAAGATATAAAACGGGAAAATATTGATGCGAGGCAATCCGCCAAACAGAGGATTGGTTACGCCGGTGTTGAGGCCGTAGCCTTGTGGCGGTGGCGATGCCGGATTTACGGTGTGGTCGTTGGTGAAAGTCGGCTGGTAGAGGCGATTGTAACCAAACCTAGCTTCGTTGACCCAGCGGGAGCTCGGAACGAAGGTCCAGTTCACGCCGAAGACCTGCGCGCGGGTGTGAATCTGCGTCAACCATTTTGTTTGCAACTGGCTGGCGTCAGAGACAGTTCCCGAATTGTTGCCAAAGAAATATCTGCCGCTCACTGTGTGGCGGTCGTTGATGCGGACGTCGATTTTCCCGACCGCATTGTCGGCCCGGACCGTGTTGGGGAGACCGAAATTGATAAGTGTCGGGTCTGCTGGATTCGTGCCATTGTTCGTGGGGAACCCGGTGCCGTTGCAAGTGGGTGGCGGGCCCAAGGTACAGCCGGCAATCGCAAGACTGGCCGCGCTTACGTCGCGCGGAATCAGAGTGGCCAGAAAAGCCGCGTGAGTACCTGCGATGGCATCCGGAACACTGTTCGTTGGATCGCCGCCGAGCGAAACCGTGGCAGGTGTGGAAATTTGTCCGATGTTGCCCACGGTGTATCGTTGCCCCTCGTAGCCACCGAAGAAAAATATTTTGTCTCTGCGGATGGGACCACCAGCGGTGCCGCCGAATTGCTCCAGGTTCCTGGGCTGCTTAGTCTGTGGAACCGGGTTGAACCAGTTGCGGGCATCGAGAGGGGTGTCGCGGCCAAAGGCGTAAGCGGTGCCATGAAGATTGTTGGTGCCGGATTTTAAGCCGACGTTGACAATCGCTCCGGGCTTCCAGCCGTATTCCGCCGGCGGATTCTCCATGACATTGAATTCCTGGATGGAGTCGATGGGGAGAATCGTTGCCGAGTCGCCCGCGATCCCGGAGCCGTTGATGATGCTCTGGCCGGAGAAGGGCTCGCTATTGAACAACCCGTCGATGAGGTAGGCATTGTCCTCTGCGCGAAGACCGTTGGTGCTGGTAGTGGAGAACCCGCCGCCGGGATAGCGGACTACGCCAGGACGGAGCTGCAGAAGGTTTTCATAATTGCGGCCGTTCAACGGGAGATTGTTGATCTCTTCGTTGGTAAGGGTTCCGCCCAGAGTGGAGGAGGTGGTATTCAGTAGTGGAATCTCTTCGGTAACAATAATCGTCTCGCTGGCATCGCCTGGCTGCAACAGGATGTCCACGCGAACATCGGTTGCCACCTCCAACTGAATGTTCTGGCGTTCATAGGTCTTGAACCCTTTGGCTTCGGCGCGGACCTTATACAGGCCGGGGAGCAGGTCGGGGGCGACGAATTCTCCCGATGCATCTGTGATGAGCGATCGCGTCAGGTTTCTCTGGACGTCAGTAATACCGACCTTCGCGCCGACAATCACAGCGTCGGACTTGTCGTGCACGCTGCCCAGAATGCGCCCCGTGTAGGATTGCGAGTACAGGGGGAGGCAGAACAGAAGTGCCCCGATGCTCGCGGCAAGAATTCGAATCGACTTTGGCGTTACGGCAGACAACCACGAACCGGTGTGTGGCTTCAGCGAATTCATGCCGACCCCCCTCAGGGCGAAAGATGTGAAATGACACGTAAACAGGCCCATCTGGTCTGGCAGCTGTACCACCATACGTCAAAAACTGTCAAGAGGATTTATGCAGATGATTCGAATATGGTATGGTGGCTGAACCAAAAACCAAGTACACTCACATTTCCGGCAACTGATCAGACGTTTCAATAGTATATCGGGGAGCCAGACATGGCGATTGCCACCATCAATCCTGCAACAGGACAAGTCCTGAAAACATTTGAGGCTCTTTCCGAAGCGGAGATCGAAGCGAAACTTCGTCTGGCGGCGGAAGCATTTTCCAAACACCGCCGAGTTCCGTTCGCCGAGCGTGCGCGCATGATGGTGAAAGCGGCGGAAATTCTTGACGCGGAAAAAGAAACTCACGGCCGGATGATGACCCTGGAAATGGGCAAGCCAGTCCGCGCCGCCATCGAAGAAGCCGCGAAGTGCGCTTTGGTGTGCCGCTATTACGCGGAGAACGCTGAACGATTTCTTGCGGATGAAAAAGTGGAAACGGCTGCGACCAGGAGTTTTATCCGTTACCAGCCGCTGGGGCCAATCCTGGCAGTGATGCCGTGGAATTTTCCATTCTGGCAGGTTTTTCGGTTCGCAGCGCCGGCACTGATGGCCGGGAACGTCGGCCTCTTGAAGCACGCTTCGAATGTTCCGCAAAGTGCGCTCGCAATCGAGAGTATTTTTCGGCGGGCCGGGTTTCCGGAAGGTGTGTTTCAGACGCTTCTGATCGGCTCCCGGCAGGTGGAGGGAATTTTGAACGATCCGCGCGTTGTGGCGGCCACGCTCACCGGAAGTGAAGAGGCGGGAATACAGGTCGGCGCTGCGGCAGCGAAAAAGATCAAGAAAGTAGTGCTGGAGCTGGGAGGCAGCGATCCGTTCATTGTGATGCCGAGCGCGAATCTGGACGAGGCGGTGGCGGCGGCCGTGAAGGCCCGGGTACAGAACAACGGACAATCCTGCATTGCCGCCAAGCGCTTCATTGTTGCCGAGCCGATTGCGGACGCATTTGAACGCAAGTTCGTCAGCCGTATGGAGGCGCTCAAGATCGGCGATCCTCTCGATGAAAGCACTGATCTCGGGCCACTCTCAACGGCGGACGGTGTGAGCAGCCTTGATGCGGATGTCCAGAAGACCATCCGGGCGGGCGCGCGGGTGCTGACCGGCGGAAAGAGACTGGATCGCCCGGGCAATTACTACGCGCCTACGGTGTTGACTGACATTCCGAAAGATTCGCCGGCTTACCGGGAGGAATTGTTCGGTCCGGTGGCTTCTCTCTTCCGGGCGAAGGATTTGAACGACGCGATTCGGATTGCGAATGACACGCGATTCGGATTGGGAGCGAGCGCGTGGACCAATGACGCGAAGGAACGCGAAACACTCATCAACGAAATCGAGGCGGGAATGGTGTTTATCAACCGCATGGTGGCTTCCGATCCGCGGCTGCCGTTTGGAGGCGTGAAAAGCTCCGGCCACGGGCGGGAGCTGGGAGTTGATGGGATCCGGGAGTTCACCAATATCAAGACGGTATGGGTTCAAGGAACGAGTTGAAAATATTTGGAAGGGGCCGAAGCGCTCTAGCAGCTCGGTCCGACCGCTCAGCCATTAAGAAAAGTTTGTGCAAGCCAGTATGGTGGACGTGAATTTCAGCGATTGGTCTACTGTTTAGACCTCAAATCCAGGACGCCTTCCGTCGTTGGGGAGGAGACAATGTATAAGATACTCCGTACTTCTCGGCTCTACGAACAAATCATTGAGCAGATCGAAGGCTCGATTCTCGCTGGAGAACTCAAGGCGGGAGATCAATTGCCGGCCGAGCGCGAGCTGGCACAGAGATTTGGAGTGAGCCGGACGGCGGTGCGCGAGGCAGTGAAGGCGCTACGAGAGAAGGGTTTGGTGGAGGCGTATTCCGGGCGCGGAACATTTATTACCAACGGGACTTCGCAGGCCATCCGGCAATCGCTCGATTTGATGATGAAGATCGGGCAGCCCGATGGAGGCGTGCATCTGGCTGAAATGCGGCTGATCCTCGAGCCGGGAATCGCGGCGCTGGCGGCAACGCGCGTGGAGGAGCAGCACCTCACAGCAATGCGAGATGCAATTGCGGTGATGGACGGGGCGAGGCAGAACCCGGATGCGTTTATCGAGGCCGACCTCGACTTCCACCTGGCGCTGGCTGAAGCGGCCGCAAATCCGATGATTTTGTCGCTGCTCGATTCGATCGTGGGATTGCTACGCGAGCAGAGGATGCGAATTTTCAATGTGGAGGGCGGGCCGGAGCGCGGGCAGTTTCATCACAAGCGTATCCTGGCAGCCATCGAAAGCCGTAACCCGGAAAGGGCGCGTGAAGCGATGCAGGCGCATCTCCAACAAGTCCGTGAGGACTCGCAGGTCTCCTCAACCGAGCGAGACAAGGCGCTTTCGAAACCGGTATCGTCACCTGGAGGCTGAGAGAGATGGCGAATCTTGGATTCATCGGGCTCGGCGTGATGGGCAGCCAGATGGTGAACCGGTTGCTTGACAAGGGTCACGTCGTGACCGGGTATAACCGCACGGGCACGAAGGCGAAGTGGTTGATCGACCGGGGAATGAAATGGGCTGACTCACCAAGGGCCGTTGCTGCCGCGGCCGATGTGACGTTCGCGATGGTGACCAACGTCGCGGCGCTCCAAGCAATCGCAGACGGGCCGGACGGCATTCTGGCCGGGCTGAGCCAGGGCAAAGTGTTCGTGGACATGAGCACGGTGAGTCCCGCCGCCAGCCGCACGCTTGCGGCCAGGGTTCGAGAAAAAGGCGCGGACATGCTGGATTCGCCCGTCTCCGGGAGCGTGATCACGCTGCAAGAGGGAAAGTTGTCGGTGATGGTGGGAGGGAGGCGCGAGACATTCGAGCGCGTGAAGCCCTTGCTTCTGGACATTGGTCCGAAGGTGACTTACGTCGGAGACAACGGGCTGGCTCTGTCCATGAAGATCGCGACGAATCTGAGCCTGGCGGTGCAGATGATGGCGTTTTCGGAGGGCGTCCTGCTGGCGGAAAAAAGTGGAATCGCACGCGAGACGGCGGTGGATGTGCTGACGCACAGCGCGGTTGCTTCACCGATGATTCAGTATCGCGGGCCGTTTGTGCTGCGGATGCCGGAAGAAGCGTGGTTCGATGTGAATATGATGCAGAAAGACATGCTGCTGGCGATGGAGCTGGGGCGTCAACTGAACGTTCCGATGCCGACGACGGCAGCGAGCAACGAATTTCTGACCGCGGCGCGCGGCATGGGGTGGGAGAAAAAGGATTTCGCGGTCGTGTTCGACGTACTGGCTCGGATGTCGGGAGTATCCAAATGACGACGGCCACGAAACAGCCTGCAGCAGATGCCAAGATTGGCGTGGAGAAATGGATCCGCATGTACCGGCAGATGGTCCGCATTCGATTGTTCGAGGAGCAAGTGAACGAACTCTACACACGGGCGCTGATGCCGGGGCTGGCTCACCTGTACGTGGGGGAAGAAGCAGTGGCGGTGGGGATCTGCGAAGCGCTGCGCGCTGACGACTACATTACGAGCACGCATCGCGGGCACGGGCACTGCCTGGCGAAGGGCGCGGCGCCCGACCGCATGTTCGCGGAGTTACTGGGCAAGGAAGCGGGATACTGCCGGGGCAAGGGCGGGTCCATGCACATTGCGGACCCGGATACCGGCAACCTGGGAGCGAATGCAATCGTGGCCGGGAGTGTGGGAATCGCCACCGGGGCGGCGTTTTCTGCGAAGCGGTTGGGGACGGGGCAGGTTTCCGTGTGCTTCTTCGGTGAAGGGGCGCTGGGGCAGGGGGTGCTGTACGAAGTGATGAACCTGGCGCAGCTCTGGAAACTGCCGGTGATATTCGTCTGCGAGAACAATCTCTATACGGAGTACACGCACTTCTCGGAAACCACGGCGGGCGATATTCTGGCGCGTGCGACCGCGTTCGGATTGCAGGCAAAGACTGTGGATGGCCAGGATGTGCGCGCGGTGCATGCGACGGCAATGGAACTCGCGGAACGAGCGCGTGCGGGAGAGGGCCCCGCATTTATCCTTTGCAACACCTACCGATTTCGTGGCCACCACGTAGGGGACATCAACCGCGAATATTACCGCTCGAAAAAAGAAGAACAACAGTGGATGACGGAGCGCGACCCCATTAAAAACCTGGGCGATTGGCTGCTGAATCAAAATTATGCCGACAAGGCGCTGTTCGAGCGGCTTCATTCAGAAATCGAAGCGGAGATGAAGAAGGCAGTCGAATTTGCCATCGCGGCTCCCTACCCCAAACTCGATGAAGTGGACCAGGACGTATATGCCTGAAGCGGCTCAGCGCGAAATCACATTCGCGGAAGCAATTCGAGAAGCGCTCGCGGAAGAGATGCGCCGGGATTCGCGCGTCTGCATCCTCGGAGAGGACGTGGCCGAGGCAGGCACGCCCTTCAAGGTGCTGTCGGGGCTGGTGGAAGAGTTCGGCAAGGATCGAGTGGTGGACACGCCGATTTCGGAAGCGGGGTTCACGGGATTGGCGGTGGGCGCGGCGATGACTGGGATGCGCCCGGTGGTTGACATCATGTTCGGAGATTTCATCACGCTGACAATGGATCAGATGGCGAACCAGGCCGCGAAGGTGCATTACATGTCGGGAGGAAAATGGAAAGTCCCCATGGTGATGCGGACGACGCTCGGCGCGGCGCGGCGCTCGGCGGCGCAGCATTCGCAGTCGCTGCACGCGTGGTTCAGCCACGTCCCGGGACTGAAAGTTGTGTTGCCCTCAACGCCCTACGACGCGAAAGGGCTCCTGAAGACCGCCATCCGCGATGAGAATCCAGTCGTCTTTTTCGAAGACAAGATGATGTTCAAGATGAAGGGGCCGGTGCCGGCGGAGGAGTACACGATTCCGCTGGGAGTAGCGGACGTGAAGCGTGAAGGGCGCGACATCACCATTGTGGGGACCAGCAGCATGGTGCAGGTGGCGCTGGCAGCGGCGAAACTCCTCGAAGATATCGGGATCAGCGCGGAAGTGATTGATCCGCGGACGACCTGGCCGCTGGACGAGCGGGCGCTGATCGAATCGGCGAAGAAGACGTCGCGAGCGATCGTTGTCGATGAGGGCTACGGGCGGTACGGCGTCGCGGCAGAGATTGCTGCCGTGATTGCCGAGGGCGCATTTTACAACCTGGATGGCCCGGTAAAGCGCCTGGGGGCGATGCACGTTCCGATTCCATTCTCTCCGCCGCTTGAAGATGCGACCGTTCCGAACGAGCAGATGGTGTTCGATGTAGCGCGGGAGCTTTGCGGCCGATCTTAGAAATCAAGAACGGGAGGTAATCATGGCACTACCGACTCATGGAACGATGGCA
>JBGPZR010000274.1:0-3873 GCA_041493845.1 Terriglobia bacterium
ATGCCGTAGTAGGCTTCGGGGGAGCCCAGGCCATAAATGCAGCTTACACTGGCAACAATCAGGCAATCACGCCGTTCGAAAAGCGAGCGCGTCGCCGACATGCGCAGCTTATCGAGCTCGTCGTTGATGGTGGCTTCTTTCTCGATGTAGGTGTCGCTCGAGGGGACGTAGGCCTCGGGCTGGTAGTAATCGTAGTAGCTGACGAAATATTCGACGGCGTTCGAGGGGAAGAAGGAGCGAAATTCGTGGTAGAGCTGCGCCGCGAGCGTCTTATTGTGGGCAAGCACGACGGTCGGGCGGTTGAGATGCTCGATGACCTTGGCAATGGTGAACGTCTTGCCGGAACCGGTGACGCCCAGCAGGACCTGGTGGCGCTCGCCGTCGGTGAGGCCACGGAGGAGCTGCGAGATGGCTTCCGGCTGGTCGCCGCGGGGCTCGTAGTCGCTGGCTAGCTTGAATTTCACGCCGGGGTGCCTCTGGCGGCAAAATGCGCGCCGCCTAAACTTATTATTATAGCGCACCTGTCCAGTCGGGGTGGGTTGGTCAGGGTGAGAGAGCTTCAGGGGGAGGGGTGGCGCGGCAGAGAATTTCAAATCTAAAATTTGAAATTTCAGAAAAAACGAAGATGCCGCACGAAACCCGGTGCGGCGCTACGACGGCAAATGCAAGGGGCCGGGTTATGTCGCGGTTGAAACCGCGACCCATGAAACAAGACGGAGGAGCGCTTTCGAGCGTGCCGGGCACGAGCGCAATTGCAGCCTGAAAAGCCTCAGGTCAGGCCGCGCAAGAATCGCGCGGCCGGGACCTGAGCTACAAGGACAAACCAAGAAGTCGGCGAAAGTCAGCGTTGAACGCGCCTGCGGATCGGAGGATCAGGGCTGCGGCGGGGGTTGCGGTGGAGGCTGCGCCGGACCTTGGACCGGAGCGGGCGGCAGGAGGCGGATTTCGGTTTGGGTTTCGACGTGGCCGGTGTAGGCCATGCGCGAACCCGAGCGGGAGCTGGTGATTTGGAGATTGATGTCCTGCGTGCTGGTCTGCGTGGAGCTGACCACCATGCCGCTTGAGAGCGAGATGGAGTCGAGGCTTTCGCCCTTGCCGACCCATGTGCCGGAAGTGCGCAGGCTGTTGTGGCGATAGTCCTCGGGGGTGGGATCGTCGCGGGAGCCGCGGCGGAGGATTTCGAAGCGCGTCAGGATCACGGCGCATAATTCATCGGCCGCGACAGGTGCGGGAGCGGCTTGCGCGGAACCGGCGACGACTGGTGCAGCGGCGGTTGGTGCGGCGGCTTGCGAGGAGGCGCCAGCTTGCGCGATACCGACGGCGCGGCACGGTTCGTTGCGCAGATAAGTCGCGTCGGTGCGCCAGACGAGGCCGGCAAGCGGTGTGCTGAGGAGCGGCTGCTCGTTGCTCCATTTTTGGCCCAGAGCAATACCGCCCTGCGGGAATCCCGCGCCGGAGGAGAGGCCGGTCATCCAAGAGCGCACGGATTGGGCCATGGAGGGATTGGAGAGAATGTCTTCGAGGCCGGTGACGCTCGAAAGTTTGCCGTCGGGCTCGATGGTGATCTCAACCGAGCGGCCGCGGAGGCGAGCGTATTGGTCTGCGATGGCGGCGGCCTGGGGATCGTATGCGTCGGTCTCGGACGTGGCGTCGGATTTTTCATAAGTGGCGCGGAGATGCACGCGGCCCATGGCGGCGTTTGTGCCGGGCTGGGCGTCCAGAATGTCGAGGCGGATGATCATGTCCGCCGATTGCTTCAGCCGCGAAGCGCCTTCGGGATTCTCGATCGGTGAGGTGGTTACACCGGATGTGGTCATGCGGGTCGAGATTTCGTAGCGCAGCACTTCGCCGGAAGTGAATTTGGGCAGGAGGCGGACGCGCTGGCCACCTGCCGCGGCAAAGGAGAGCGCGAGGAGCGGGACGGCGGCAATCATGGCGATGGGGAGCGCGTTCGACTTCAAGGGCGTGCCGTGCGCGCGGTTGCGCGAGCGATCTGCGGAATGGCGAGCGTGCCGGTGAGGCGGTAGGCTTCTCGGGGAGCGTCGGTGGCTCGCGGATTGTGCGGGCTGCCGGGGGCGGAAAAGATGCCCAGTCGAAAATCCAGGTTGCGGCTGAAATCAACCGTTCCCGAGCCATCCCACTCCGCGTTCGGGCCCAGCAGCATCAACTCCTGAAACTGAATTTTTCTCGAGGCGCAGGTGAACGCGGCGGAAGCTTGGCGGAAGGATGAGCCACCCGGGCGGGCGGCGGCAGCGCGCGGAGGTTCCGGCAAGTTGAGATTGCGAAGCTCGGCGCCTTGCACGCGCGCGGTGCCCTGGCATTCGAGCGAAGCGAGCAGGTCGGCGCGATTTGCGCCGCGCGCATCCAACATGATTTGCCCGGAGGCCGCCCCAGCAAAAAGATTTGCAAGTCCCTGCGTGGCGCCTGTGAGCGCGGACAAATCCACGTGTGAGAAATTGAGATTCAAGCGATACGCGGGGGTGGCTGCCAACTCTGCCTCGAGCGAGCCGGCCAGCTCGCCGCCGTAAAATTGCGCTCGAGCATTTGCAAATTCGATGCGGCGGCCTGCGAGTTTTACATCTCCCTGCAAGCGGTGCGCTGCGAAGGGCGCGAGGGTGAATTGATCCACGGTTAATTTTCCGCTGGCGCGGAGGTTTTCGGGAACAGCGTTCACAGGCGATGGTGAATTCAGAAACGGTAGCATGCGACCGAGAAAACTCTGGCGCCAGCGAGGATTGAGCCAGCGATCAAGATCCGAGGTTGCCAAGCGGTCGGCGCTGAGGCCGAATTCCCAATCGCTGCCCGTGCTTGGGCGGCTGAAGGTTCCTTTCCAGTGTGCCCCGAATGCCTCCGCGGCTCTGAGCGTGATCACGCGTGCGCCGCGAAGGAAATCAACGCGCGCACGAATCTGCTCGACGGGTAGGTTTAAGAATGGCGCGGCCAGCGAGGCGCCGCCCGGTTCGCCACCCCATTCGATTGTCCCGCGCGGCTGGACTTGCCAGGGATACCGGCCACCGAGCCATAGAAACTCAAACGCCACCGGCCCGGCTACATCCCATCCCCTAGAGATATTCCATCCGAGCGCGCCGGCGGTGGCAACGACGTCGCGAACTTGATTCACACGCCCGGCCACGCGCAGATTGGAAGTTCCCTTCGTCGCCTGCTCCGTAGTGCCGCCGTCAACGGAAATTGCCCCTGCAGAGGGGCCGGCGTCGGCGCCAAAATGCAACACGAACGGCATCAGTTGGATTCCGTGCGCGTCGCAATGAATCCGGCCCGAGGTCAGCCGGACCGGCATACGCAGGCGCGGGCCGCTCAATTCAGCGCCGTCAATTTCGAGTGTACCTGCCTCGATTTGGGATGGCCAGCCACGGAGGGTTCCCTTCAAACTGGCGTGGCCGCGCAGCGAAATGTCGTCCGCCACGCCACCATGGAAGGCGCGAACCCAAGCGAGGAGGTCGCCGAGGTCGATCACGGCCGAGCGCACCTCAACGCCAAAGGGAGAGACCTGGTCCTTTAGAGGAACGCGGCGGTGATCCCACGATATTTCCGCGCGGGCGCGGGCATTCGAATGCGGCGCTTCGAGCGTGGCTTCCTCGAACTGGATGCCCGGATTCATCGGATTCCAGTGCATCTTCGCGGTGAGATTTACGGCCGGATTGTCGGCTCGCAACGAGAGATCCCAGCGGTGAAGCTGGCGTAGTTCGGCGCGGCCCTGCACGAGCCAGTCATCCAAATCCGTCCGCGCATTCAGCCGGAGCGCGAGCGTGCCGCGGACGCCGTAGTCGTAATTGCGCGCGAGACGCAGCACGTCGGGGATGGACGCACCGATCCAGGAAAGATCGAGCGCCGCAGGCCGCAGGCGCGAAGACG
>JBGPZR010000279.1:0-3822 GCA_041493845.1 Terriglobia bacterium
GTAGGAATTGCGCCCGAGGGATTCTTCGGGATCTTCTCACTGGTGGACGTCCAAGGATACCTGCCGCTGGGAATGGCCTCGATCGCAGGCAATCCGCCCGACTTCATGACCAACCGGGGATTTCGAGTTCTCTTATTGCTGGCGCGGCTGCAACCCGGGGTGAGCATCGGGCAGGCGCAGGCCTCGCTCAATGTCGTGGCGCAAAGGCTCGCACAGGAATATCCGAAGGATGATCAGGACTTGAGCCTGCAGGTGTTCCCGGAACTTCGATCCCGGCCGAATCCCGACCCGAAAAACACAATACTTGTGATCTCGAGCCTGTTCATGGGGCTCGCGGGATTGGTGCTGCTGCTCGCTTGCGTCAACGTGGCGAACATTCTGCTGGTGCGCGCAACAATCCGCGAGCGCGAAATGGCAATTCGAGCGGCGCTGGGAGCAGGGCGCGGGCGGCTGATCCGGCAATTGCTGACAGAGAGCGTTCTGCTGGCAGTAGGAGGTGGGCTCGCAGGAATCGTGCTCGGGTACTGGGGGAGTTCCTCACTGGCGCAGATGAATCTGGCGACGGATCTTCCGGTGCGGCTGGACTTCGGATTCGACTGGCGCGTTTGCGGATTCGCGTTCGGCGCGGCGCTGCTGACGGGAATCATCGTGGGGCTGGTTCCTGCGATCCGCGCTTCGCGGAGAAATCTGGCGCACATCCTGCACGAGGGCGGTCGCGGGCTGGTCGGCGGGCGCAACCGGCTGCGCAGCGCGCTTGTGGTGGCGCAAGTGGCGGGCTCGCTGATGCTGCTGATTATCGCGGGACTATTCACGCGGAGCCTGGGCCAGGCGCAGAAGACAGACCTGGGATTCGATCCGAAAAACGTGGTGAATTTCGTGATGGACCCGAACGAAATCGGGTACAGCGAAGCGCAAGGGCGGCAGTTCTACAAGAATCTCCTGGAGCGCGTGCGCGCACTGCCCGGAGTGGAGTCGGCCAGCACTGCAAATTCGTTCCCGATGGGCTATTACAACAACGGCGACACCGTTCAAGTGGAGGGCTACGATTTGGCGAAGGGCCAGGCCACACCGGTCTCACTGTACAACGTGATTTCATCCGACTATTTCAAGACATTGCGGATTGGTATGATTCACGGGCGCGTATTCACAGACGCGGACGATGAGAAAGCGCAGTACGTCGGTATCGTGAATGAGGCCATGGCCAAACAGTATTGGCCCAACCAGGATCCGATCGGCAGGCACTTCAAGATTGGCGCCGACCCCGCGCACACAATCACTGTAGTGGGCGTGGCCAAGGATTCGCGCTATCAGGGCGTGACTGGAACGATTAATCTCTACTTCTACATGCCCTTTGCGCAGCACTACGCCATCAATTCACTTCAAGTGCTTCAGGTGCGGACGATGGCCGCGCCTGAATCCATCATGCCGACGGTGGAGCATGTGATTGAATCGCTCGCGCCGGAGCTGCCGGTATTCGACGTGAAGACGATGGGGCAGGCCATCAACACTCTGAACGGCCTGCTGGTTTATCAGATCGGGGCGATGCTGGCTGCGGCGCTCGGAATTCTAGGGTTGATTCTTGCTCTCGTGGGCGTGTACGGCGTGATTTCGTTTGCTGCCAGCCAGAAGACGCATGAGATCGGCATACGCATGGCGCTGGGTGCTCAGCCGGCGCAAATTCTGACCATAATTTTCCGGCAGGGGCTGGTGATCGTCGCAGTCGGGCTGGTGCTCGGCCTGGGTGCGGCACTGGCGGCAGCGAAAGTGGTGGGAAATTTCCTGGCGGTCAGCCCCACGGATCCGCTGACGTACATTACCGTGTCGGTGGTGCTGACAGCGGTGGCGCTGTTTGCCTGCTACATTCCTGCGCGGCGGGCCATGCGCGTGGATCCCATGGAGGCGCTCCGATACGAGTGAGGCAGTGATGAGTGATGAGAGAGAGGGTGCTTCGTCAGCAGTGAAACCAGAATTAACTGGGCGGCAAGAATTTCAGCCAAAAGGCTGATTCAGGGCCAATAGTTACGCATCAACACACACGAATCACACGGGGTCAAGCATGGGAACATTGCTGCAGGACATCCGGTACGGCGTGCGCATGCTCGCGAAGAATGCGGGCTTCACGGCGATTGCCGTCCTTACGCTTGCGCTGGGCATCGGGGCGAACACGGCGATTTTCTCGGTGGTGAACGCCGAATTGCTGCGGCCGCTGCCGTTCCGCGATCCCAGCAAGCTGGTTCGGGTTTGGACGACCAGTTCGCGGACGGGTGTGAAGAGCGGCTCGATTTCTTATCCGGATTTCGTTGATTGGCGCGCGCAAAACCAGGTGTTCGAACAAATCGGTGTTTACGCCAGGGTGGACTACACACTGACCGGGGTCGAACAGCCCGCGCACCTGGAGGGCGAGGCCATCTCGGCGAATATGATGACGCTGCTGGGGGCATCGCCGGAGCTCGGGCGCCTGTTCGCGCCCGGAGAGGATGACGCGCATCACCATGTGGCCATCCTGAGCCATCGTTTGTGGAAGCAGCAATTCGGCGGCGATCCGGGAATCATCGGCCGCACGATCACGCTCGAGAACAGCGGCTATACCGTCGTCGGAGTGATGCCGGCGAGCTTCGAATTTCCGCTGCAGCGCCGGCCGGTCGAGCTCTGGACGACCTTCTCAGCGCTGCAGGAATCGGCCGACAGCTCGCCTCCTATGACGCAGCAGCGCGGCTCCCATTTTCTGATTGGGATCGCGCGGCTGAAGCCCGGCGTGACATTGGCGCAAGCCCAATCGGCAATGGACGTGATCGCCAGCGCGCTCGCCAAGCAATATCCGGACTCGAACAAATACTACGGCGTGCGGCTAGTGCCGGAGCAGGAGGAAATCACCGGCGCCATTCGTCCGGCGCTGTTCGTGCTGCTGATTGCGGTGGGCGTGGTGTTGCTGATCGCCTGCGTCAATGTGGCCAACCTTTTACTGGCGCGGGCGACGACTCGCGCGCGGGAAATTGCAATTCGCGCGGCGCTAGGGGCCGGCCGGATGCGCGTGGTGCGGCAACTGCTTACGGAAAGTTTTCTGCTGGCTCTGCTTGCCGGGACGCTTGGCGTGATCCTGGCGGCATGGGGCATTGACCTGCTGGTGCGGCTCAGCCCGGCGGATCTGCCACGCGTCGCAGAAATTCACATGGACGGACGCGTGCTGGCCTTCACCGCGATTCTCTCCGTGCTGACGGGAATGATCTTCGGACTTGCGCCGGCGCTGCAAATCACGCGGGCAAACCTGGTGGACACGCTGAAAGAAAGCGCGCTGAGCATGACCGCCGGGATGCATCGCCACCGGCTGCGCAGTTCGCTGGTGATCGTAGAAATGGCGCTCGCGCTGGTACTGCTGGTGAGCGCGGGGCTGCTGATTCACAGTTTGATTTCGTTGCAGAACGTGAATCCGGGTTTCAACCCGCACAATGTGATGGCTTCGGACATTGATTTGCCGGACGAAAAGTTTCCCAACGCGAAGAAAGTGCAATTCCTGCGCGACTTGATGCCACGGGTGAAGGCGCTGCCCGGCGTGGTGAGTGCCGCGGCCATCGTGCCATTGCCGATGAGCGGAAGTGAATATCGCGTGACGGTGGAGATTGAGGGCCGCCCGGTGGCGAGAAGCGATCAGAAGGTTTCCTCCGTGCGCGTGATCACCGAGGATTATTTCCGCACCATGCAGATTCCGCTGCAGCAGGGGCGTGAGTTCAAGGAACAGGACAGCGACGAAGCGGTGCCTGTTATCGTCGTCAACGAAGCTCTGGCGCGGCAATTTTTTCCGGGTGAGAATCCAATTGGCAAGCA
>JBGPZR010000089.1:0-7568 GCA_041493845.1 Terriglobia bacterium
CCTGCCTCCGCTCCTCCTGCCGAACCCACCTCGCAGCCGCATTCTTGAAAGCCGGATTGTGAAGTGCCGGAAGTTCAGAGCAAACGGCGCAAGGAGATAGAAACTTGCAGTGATTGGCCCTTGCGCTCAATTGCGAGTTTGCAAGTGCGGCCGGTCTCGCGGAAAAGCTCGCGAATTCCAACGAGGGTGAGATCCGCGGCAGCCTCCTCGTCAATTCCCGCTATGATATCGCCCCTCTGAATTCCTGCATGCGCGCCGGGCGTGCCGGATTGAACGGCAACCACTTCAAATTGTTTCAGTCCCGGCCCTTTGGCAAGAATCGTGAGACCGCTCTTGTCTTCTTCCTCAAGCTCGTGGATATGCAGGTTGGGCGCGAGAATCAACTGTTGATGGGGATAGTCGAAAATCACAGTGAAGCGCCGCAGAATTCCGCCACCGACCGCGCCGGCAATATCTGCACCTGCGCCGGGAAATGGATCTTTCGGCGAAAATTCCGCGATCGCGCCTTCCACGCTGTACGCGCCGAGCTGAAATTCTTTCGGGCGGCCGAGAACGATGTTTTCTCCGCCGATGATCTGCGGGTCCGATGCCGGAATTGTCTTCAAGTGCGCGGAGAATAAGTGATGCCCCTCTGCAAATTTCTCAGAGATCACAATCGCAGCATCTAGCGCCGTGTTCACAATGAATTCGCCGTCACGTGCCTTCTGTCCGGGCAAGGTCAATTTCGCGCGGACCAGCGGCACGCCGCCGGCAAACTTAATTGGAAAGCTGGTTCCGCCGCCGGAATACTTGTAAATACCGGGATCATAGAGTCGCACCGTCTTCCGGCCGTAATCAATTTCCATCACAACGGAGCGGAGAAAATCGTTTCCAAGCGTTCCTTGATAGCTTCGTCCCGTTTGAGCGGCGAAATTGTCCTTCGCAAGTGCCCGCAGGGCAGCGATAGGAAAGTCCACTCCGGGAAGATTCAGGACAGGGTTCTCGAGCTTGCTCAGGCCGAGTTCCGCAACCCGGCTCGGCGCGATCGAAGAGACGTCCGCTGTTGAATCAAGCAAGAACAACGACGGCTGACTATTGTTGATGCGCGCGGGGAGAAAAATCAGGTTGTCGAGGAACTCCGTAGGAATTTCCGCCGCGTTGCCGCCAAAAGCAAATCGAACGGGCGCAGAAGTTTGTTGCCCGGAAGATGCGCCGGTCTGCGCCCAGGGTGCGGGACGCGCGGCGAATCCCAGAATCAGCGTAATGATAGGAATGGCGCAAACGATTTGCCCGCGATTCATTTCACTCTCTTCCACCGTTCCGTTTCGGCAGCGGCGCAGCGGCAAATTTTATACTCATGGTCCCGGTGCAAGATATCCTTCGCGCGCAAAGACGCGGTACTCGACCGATTTTGCGGCGGGCGCAGGCGGCTGGCCATTTGAGCCCACCACCTGCACGGTGAGTGAATGGAAGCGGCCATCCTGCGCCGGGAGAATTCCAAGGACGTACTGGTGCCGCAGCGCCGCGGCGATCTCGCGATACATCGGCGCGAATTCTTTGGCGGATGCAGGAAAATACGCGCGGCCGCCTGTTATTTTTGCGAGCGAAAGCAAAGCGGCATCGGCCTTCGCAAAACTGAGCGGATTGTCCGGCCCCTGCGATGATTCTTGTGTTTGCGCATCAGGATTCCACGCATTCTTCGCAGGTTTTTTCTTCTTGCCGCTCGCTTGCCGAAGCGAGCCACCGAGCGCCACCGGGAAAATTACCACATCATCGCCCCGCAACTTCTGCGCGAGCGCTTCCCAGCGCGCCGGCAGAGAGGAATCGAGTCCAGTCGAGAGAATCACGAGGGCCTTCTTGCCGTGAATGGGCGAGAGCCAGTCGACCACGCCAGAAATCGAATCGAAGAAATTCAATTGTGCCGTCCCAAGTGTGTATTGGATTTGTCCGAGGGCGGCAGTCAGCGCAGATTTGTCGGGTGTAAATCCAAGAATGGCGTGAGGCGCTTGATCGCAGGTAACCAGCGCGACCTGATCCTCCGCTGCGAGCCCGTCCAGCAGGGCATACGCAGCGATGAGATGTTCGTTGTGAATCAGATAGACGGCAGGACTTGTCTCGACGAGCACGAGGACCTGCGCCGGCGCATCCACAGGCGAGAAAAAAACGATGGGTTGCGGTACTCCTCCATCGAGAACGCGAAAATCTTTCTGCGCTAGGCCGCTGATAAAATTTCCACCCTTGTCGAGGACGCTCACGTCCACTCTGACCAGCTCGGTTTTAGCTTGAATGGGCGCCTGTGGAGGCGCGCCTGGCAGTTCCTGCGCATGGCACGCGAGCGGCGAGAAACAAACAGCGGACAGAGCAAGCGCCGGAACAAAAAGAAAACGCAGCAGAGGTGAAGCGGTTCTACTGAACAAACGAGTCAAAGTATGCGCCGTTCGAATCTTTCCACCATCCATAAATGGCGGTGTGGAAATGGCGCGAGAAGGCTTCCGGTTTCACCAATTTCCAGTAGTCGTTCGCCGGGGAATTCGAGTCCTTTGGATCTTTGGCGGCTTCCGCACCATACCGGTCGCAAGTGCTCCACCTCCAGGACAGGGGTTGCGGCGTCTCCACAATCCGAAATAGGCGCGGGGCCCAATCTTGATTATTCTTTTAGTTAGTTTCCCGGTGGCTTGGCGGACGGCGGCGCCGCGCCCGCAGATTTAGGCGTGCTGAGATATCCCTTTGCCTGATCTCTGGTGACCTCGAAGACCACAATTTCATACGGCGCGCGCGCGCCGCGAACGTAGAACTGCACCGGTTCGCCGACGGTCTTATCTTTCTTCTCGATGCTCTTGTCGTCAGCGACCACGTTCAAGGTGAAGCGGTATTTCTTCGTGTCAACTTTGCGCAGGAGCACCTGGATGGGTCCAACATGCTCGGGTGCTTTTGCGGATCGGCTGAGCTGGAATTCGAAGATATCGCGCTCGCCCATCCGCCTCAGCTCCTGGACTTCGCCATGATTCCGCGCGATCAAGCCGCTCTGCACTCCCAGGTCGCCGATGGTGCTCTGCAGCTTGCCCTTGGTGGCTTCGAGATCCGCTTTCGTCGCGGCGACCTCGGTTTTCGTCCCGCTGATCTCGGTGGCCACTTCCCCGAATTTGGTCGAGGTGTCTGCCTGCACTTGGCCAAGCTCCTGGCGAAGCTGCTGATCGCTCTGCTGCTGTTCCTTCTTGATGGATTGCGCCAGGCTGCGTGCGCGAGCGAGCTCATCCTGTGTGAGTCCCAGTTTCTGCGAGGTGACGTCGAGCTGGCCCTTCAAGTCCGCGACGCGCGAATTCGTCTTGTCGATCTCCGCGCCCAGCGCCATAGTTTTCTTATTGGCGTCGCCCAGGCCCTTCTGCAGCGCCTTATTTTCCGAATAGCTGGCGAACAGCAAATAGCCGACCAGCACAAATGCGACGGCGAAAAGCAAAATCACCCAGCGCGGCAAGCCGCCTGCATCCGTTGCTTGCACTTCTTCAGCGAGATTCGGGGTCGAACTCATCAAGCCTCCTTCAGGGCGGCCATGGCCGCACCGGCATGGGCGAAATTATCGCCGAGGAGCGGCGGTATGTCTATCCCCGGTGGCGCGCGGGGCTGTTTCGGCGGCGAGGCCAGCAAGCTTCAACCGTGGTGGTCAAGCCGCCGCGGGGCGTGAATTCGCCGGTCACGCGGCACCAGGAGGGGCGTACCGCTCCGACGATGTCGCGCAGCATTCGATTCACGGCATTCTCGTAGAAGATTCCGAGGTTGCGGTAGGCCAGCAGATACATTTTCAGAGCTTTCAACTCCAGGCAAAAGCGGTTGGGTTGATAGTGGATAGTAATGGTGCCGTAGTCCGGCAAACCCGTCTTGGGGCACACCGAGGTGTACTCCGGAAAGCGAATAGTGATTTCGTAACCGGGAAAATGGTTAGGCCAGGTCTCGAGCTTCGGCAGCCGGGCATCGATCCCGGCTCGCGCGTGTGCATCCGTGTAGTTCGGCATTCAGCTTCCTCTCAATCCACATCATTCTACACCGGGAGGCGCGGCATCCTGCCATAAGTAAGTCTTGCCCGCACCGTGACTTTTCAGTATGCTGCCGCGCAAGAGAACTGGAGAAGCCTGGAAAATGGTTTGTCCCTATTGCCAGAGCGGAAATTGCTTCCGCTCGCGCCGTGATGGAGCTCTGGATCTAGTATCCCGGCTCGTTGGTTTGAAGCCCTGGAGATGCCACGCGTGCGAACGCAGATTTTACGCTCGTCGCGTCGCCCTTTCGTTCGTGCGCTATGCCCACTGTCCCAAGTGCGGAAATTTTGATTTGAAGCCCATCTCGCGGGAGCGCGTGGAACAGGGCACGCTCCTCACCATGAAGCGCTGGCTGGGATTTCCGGCGTACCGGTGCGAACCTTGCCGGGAACGGTTCTTCAGCGCGCTGCCGCATCGCCGGATCCTGCCTTCTGCGCTTAGTTCCTACGTTCGTCCGCCGAGTTCGTAGTCACAAGTTGCCAGGGCTTGGCGCTCCCGTCTTCTGAATTCCCGCGCACAGCCCGTATCAGGTTGAGACAAATTGCAGTTCACTGCGCCGATCCCGCACGGTCAGGCGTGCTGGAACGTCAGAATGGGGGTTCTTGACCACCGCGCAATTTGGCGGTCGTGCACAGAATTTGACCTGAAATTCGGACGCGCTAACTCCGAAGAATAGGATTTGCCGCGTAACGGACAATTCACATCGCTGTCACAGTCTATTCAAATAGGACACATAAGGTTTCTGTTCCGCCATGCGTGTAAGGAGTGCGGGTGCGGAGGACTCCAGCGTGACGTGAATTGCTTTATTTTTGGGCAAATTGTGGCGTCTTCCAGTTCTCTTGGATCATCTGCATCAGTCACGATTTTCCGCCTACAGGATGTTTCCTCTGCGCGCGGTTGGGGGCGGGGTCAAGACTTTGGTGCAGTCGCCGATCCTGATTGAAGAGCGGTCACAGAACGGATTGCAGGGTGGGACATTCTGTTATCCCGAGTTTCAAATCTCAGTTTCATTTGCAGGTAAATTTAAGGAGGAATGAATGCGAGTACTAGCAGGATGGATCTTGGCTTTCGGCCTCGCCGTATCGCCGGCGCTGGCAGGGACGGGTGGGGCAGGAGACAATAAGGATGCTACGGCGGCGAAGGCGAACGACAACTCCGCTGCCGGGGATACTGCGGGGAATTCGTCTGCGGCCCCGGCGAAAACAGCAGCGCCTGCTAGCCCCAGCTTGGAAAATCAACTTCAGCAGCTTCGCGATTTGCTCGAAGTACAGTCCCGGCAACTGCAGACGCAGAATGAGCAGTTGAAGGAACAGCAGCGGAAAATGCAGGCCATGGAAGAGCAGATGAAAAACGTCAGCATCTCGTCTGCTTCCGGCACCCTGGTGAATGAAGGGGCAATCGGCGGTCTGGGTTCAAATCCAGCCATTGGTGGCGTCAAGGTAACCACCTTGCCCAATCAGGACAAGAAGGCAGACGACGCCCCGACAACCATCCGCTTCAAGGGTATCACGATCACTCCGGGCGGCTTCCTGGCGGCCGAAGGTGTGTGGCGCCAGCACGCGCTAAGCAACGACGTCAACACCGACTTCAAGGCCATCCCGATGCCGGGTTCCTCGCAGGCCAGGATTTCGGAGTTGAATTTCTCCGGCCGGCAGTCGCAGCTCAGCATGCTGTTGCAAGGCAAATTGAGCAACGTCACCCTGCGTGGTTATGTGGAGTCTGACTTTCTGTCGGCAGGCGTGACCTCCAACAACAACCAGAGCAACAGCTACACACTGCGGCAACGCCAGTTGTGGGCCCAGGCGGCTTTTGAGAACGGCTGGACCTTCACGGGCGGCCAGATGTGGACCCTAGTGACGGAAACGAAAAAACTTCTTGCCCCGCTTAGCGAAGCCAAACCGATGACAATTGACGCACAGTACGCGGTGGGCTTCAGTTGGGCGCGGGAATTTGGTTTCCGCGTCAGCAAGAACTTCGGCAACAAGGTTGCACTGGGATTCTCGGTCGAAAATCCCCAGACCACGTTTGGCGGCAAGCTCCAGACCGTGAATACCCTGATCGCCGCTCCCGGCGACCTCGGCGGTCTTTTCAACAACCAGGCGAATTACTCCTTCAATGCCTCGCCGGATTTCGTCTTCAAGTTGGCGATCGAGCCGGGATGGGGCCACTACGAGATTTTCGGCCTCGTAAGCTCGTTCCGCACCCGAATATTCCCATGCGCAGGAGCGTCTGTGGCCTTTCCGTGCTCACTGGATCCAACGATCACCGCGCCCTCCGTATTCGGGGCCTCGAACGACATAAAAACCGGCGGCGGCTTCGGTGCCAATGCGCGCGCTCCGTTCTTTAATAAGCATCTGGACATCGGCCTCCACTTCCTTGGCGGCGACGGTGTTGGGCGCTACGGCAACACCACTCTGGCAGATGTGACCGCCAAACCAGACGGGTCACTCTCTCTGCTCCATGCTTACCAGGGACTTGGCTCGATCGAGGTGCACCTCTCGAAAATGGACATCTACGGCTACGGCGGCGGCGAGTATGCCTCTCGGAATGCCTTTGTCAACGCAGCAGGCCTGGGCGTAGGTTACGGGTCGCCCCTTATCAGCAACGCTGGTTGCGGTACGGAAATCCGGCCCGGCAACCAGAACACTCCCGGGGCCCTGGGTAGTTGCCAGGCCGACACGCGGAACATCCTCGAGGGCACTCTCGGCTTCTGGTATCGCTTCTACAATGGGCCGAAAGGCCGGCTGCAGTACGGAATGCAGTATTCCTACGCCGCTCGCAATACGTGGTCCGCGACGGCCGGTGGCGATCCGCACGGCATCGAGAATATGTTCTTCACCTCGTTCCGTTACTACCTGCCTTAACCTGCTCGGACGCGGGGAGGTGGTTCGCCACCTCCCCGTTTCCAGCAGCACCCTACTTTTCAAGACGAAGTTCGCGCCGCATCTGCCAGGCGCAAATCGCCGCCAGAAGCACCAGAATTATTCCAAGTCCCCGATGCTGCAAGAGTAGTTTGCCCACGCCGAACAAGGCGCTGTAAACCATTCCGCAGCCCAAGACCCAGCGCCAGAGATCGCGGCCCGCGCCGTGGGTTTCCGCTATTTCAGGCGCTTGCGCTGCGATCGGCCGCCATCCCGTGATTTGTGGGCGCACTTTGCGGTAGAACGACAGCAGGACACTTTCCGGCTCCGGCTTGGTCAGCAGAGTTACCGCCACCCACACGCCCGTGGTCACGACGGTGGTCGCCAGCGCCGTCTTCGCAAACACCACCGTGCCGGAGCCGGGAAATGCCGCCGCCCGTCCCAGCAAATGCAGCCACAATCCTTTCCATTCGAACGCCGCGGACACCACCAGCGAAGTCGCCATGGCGGCAATCTCACTCCAGGCATTGATGCGCCACCAGAACCAGCGCAGCATATAAACGCTGCCGGTGCCGGCGCCGATTTGCAGCACCACCTGCCATCCGGACCGAATCGAGCTGAGTTGCGCCGAGACGTAGCCGGTGGCAGCCACCAGCAGAAGCGTTACGATCTGCGAGGCCACCACGTAGTGGCGCTC
>JBGPZR010000403.1:0-2633 GCA_041493845.1 Terriglobia bacterium
CGGTGGAGGTGGAAAACGCGCTGCTCGGCCATCCCGCGGTTGCCGAGTGCGCCGTCGTGGGCCAATTCGATTCTGTCGGCCTCACACGTCCAGTGGCCTACATCGTCCTGCGCCCGGGTGTGCAGCAACCCGGTGGAGCTATGGACAGCGAGATCAGCGCCTGGCTGCGCACGCGCCTGGTGGGCTACAAATGCCCCGAGGAATTCCGGTTCGTGGCTGAGCTGCCGAAAACTGCGACGGGTAAAATCCAGCGATTCCGGCTGCGCACGTACTGATAGGTAGTGCCCTAATTTGAAATTCCTAAGCTGCACTCAATATAAGAATGCTTGGCGAGGCGCGAGAATGGTCAAACATCCGGAGCAGTTGGGCTTCAAGCTCGGTCTGAAAATTCGCATTGGCCAACCCGCCTCTATAACGCAAGCCACGCCTGCCGCCTCGACGGTCCGCGATGTTGTTTATGTGGCTCTACTCACTGAGGACAGCAGACGGCTCAAAAAAAGGGATGCCCTCAAAATAGGGCAGGCCAAAGGAAGTCTGAAGAGCCGATGGGGACGCATCGTCGGCATTTTTAAGCCTGATAAGAAGCTTCGGAATAATGAGAAGAATGACCTCTGAAAATGGCTGGAGGTAGCCAACGGTAGGGACGTTTCTGTATGGATGAAAGCAGCGGGAAAAATTGAAATCCCTTACGCCAAAGGGCTTACACGAAGCCTCTTTTCCACCAGAGGGGCGGAAGAAGAATTTTTAGACCAGTATTATCAGCCAACGTTAGGCAAACCACTGAACAGGGAGGCAACCGAGGAAACCGATTAAATTTTCTGACCCTTGGCTTGGGTCAGCGCCGCGAACCAACAAAATCCAAATTAGGACACTACCTACTGATTCACCCGCAAGACAAATTGGCTCTTTACAGCTATAATTCCACCTGTATATTGGCCTTTAGGAGTGAGCCAATGTTTCCGCTCCATCTACAACCTGAAAGCCATATCCCGCTATACGTCCAATTGCGCGACCAGCTCCGCGCGCTGGTCCATTCCGGGGAGCTTCGCTCCGGCGACCGTATCCCCGCCAGCCGCGAGCTCGCTGCGCAGCTCGGCGTTCATCGCACCACGGTGGCCAACGCCTATGCCGAGCTTGAGTCCGAGGGCCTGATCCAGGGCCACGTCGGTCGCGGCACGTTTATTTGCGGCACGCCGGTGCGGCAATTCACGCCGCCGCCGCGCTCAAACGGCAACGGAAATGGCGGCATGCGCTGGGAATCGCTTTTTGCGGACGAACGCGCCGAAGAGGGGCTTAGCCGCCTGATGCCGGATGTCCCGGCGGACGAGATCGCCTTCGTCACCGCGCGGCCCTCGGATGAATTCTTCCCGGTGGAGGAATTCCGGCTTTGCTGCAATGCCGCCCTGCGCAGCGAAGGCCGGCGAATCCTGCAACTGGGTTCAACGGATGGCTACGAGCCGCTGAAGCGCGTGCTGATCGAAATGCTGCGCGGCGAAGGATTGAACGTCCGCAGTGAGCAGCTCCTGATCACGGGCGGCTGCCAGCAGGCGATTGACCTGCTCTGCAAGACTTTTCTGCGCCCGGGCGATGCGGTGGCGCTGGAAAATCCAGCTTATCCCGGCGCGATCGCGATTTTTTCGGGAGCACGCGTGCGGGCGCTGGCCGTCGGAGTGGAGACGGAATCGCGCCGCACTGGCTATACAGGTCTCGATGTGAATGCGCTCGAATCCGTGCTGATGCAAAACCGCGTAAAGTTCGTTTTCATCACGCCGGATTTTCACAATCCCACGGGCACCACGCTTCCCGTCGCGGAGCGCCGCCGCCTGCTCGAAATCGCGGCGCGCTACCAGGTGCCGGTGATTGAAGATTACATTTACGCCCGCCTCCGCTTGCGCGGCACGGCAGTGCCTTCGCTGAAGTCTCTCGACCGGACCGGCAGCGTCATCCACATCGACAGTTTCTCGAAGATTGCGTTTCCTGGTCTGCGCGTCGGCTGGTGCATCGGCCCAGAGAGCGTCATCGAGCGGTTGCGTGTGGTGAAGCAATCGACCGACCTGCATACCGACCAGCTTTCGCAGGCCGCTCTGGCAGAATTCGTACGCCGCGGCCATCTGGCGCGGCATCTGGCGAAGATGAAGAAAGTGTATCGCGGGCGCCTGGAAGCGCTGGAAGCGGCACTCGAAAAGCACATGCCCGAGGACACCACGTGGTCACGGCCCGAAGGCGGGATGTCCATCTGGGTGACGCTGCCGGCGGGCCTGGATGCCGGCGAGCTCTTGATTCACGTTCGCGAGCGCGGCGTCCACTTTGTTCCCGGACGGTATTTTTACTTTCAGAATCCGCAGCTGAACACGCTGCGGCTGGGCTTTGCGGGTCTGGACGAAAAGCGCATCGCGCGCGGCGTGCAGACGCTCGCCGAGCTCCTGAAGATCGAATTGCGCAAGAGGCAGCGCGGCGCGCGCAACGAATCGCTTTCACGAGTCGCTTTGATTTAAGTCGTCGCTGATGCTGCTCGAACCCAAACCGGATAATCCTTGCTTCGGCTGCGGCGGCGCAAACCCCCGCGGGATGCGGCTCACGTTCGAGCAGGACGACGCTGGGCAGCGCATCCACGGAAGGTTCCGGCTCGGGGC
>JBGPZR010000234.1:0-4393 GCA_041493845.1 Terriglobia bacterium
AAAAATTGGCGCCGCTCGGAGTGTCCGATAATCACGCTGCGGCATCCGGCCTCAACGAGCATACGCATCGAGACCTCTCCGGTAAATGCGCCCTGGGGCTCCCAATGGGCGTTTTGTGCGGCGATGGTGATGGCGCTGCCGCGCGCGGCCTCGACCGCAGCAGCCAGCGCAGTGAACGGCGGGGCGACAATAATGTCACAATGCCCGGCGGCGGCTGTGAGCGGCTTAAAGGCTTCGAAGAACGCACGCGCCTCTACTTGCGTCTTGAACATCTTCCAGTTTCCGGCAATTACGGGACGGCGCAATGCGTTCTCCTTCTTCAGCCGTTTTTATTCGTCAGCGCTTCGACGCCGGGAAGTTTTTCGCCGGCCAGAAATTCCAGCGAAGCGCCGCCGCCGGTCGAGATGTGCGAAATCTGTGAAGCAACACCCGCTTGCTCCACCGCGGCGACGGAATCGCCTCCCCCAACAATCGAGGTGGCGCCCGCCTTTGTTGCCGCAGCTACAGCGCGCGCGATACCGAGCGTCCCCTGCGAGAACGGCGGCTTTTCAAACATCCCCAGCGGCCCGTTCCAAACAATCGTGCGCGCCATAGAAATTTCCCGGCTGAAATCCTCGACGGTTTTCGGGCCGATGTCGAGGCCCATCCAGCCGTCCGGCGTATGTGCAATGTCTGTGACCTTCGTGACCGTGGAAGCGGGCGACTCGGCAAGCACATGGTCCACCGGCAAGCGCAGCCGGAATTGACGGGCGCGCGCCTCTTCCATCAGTCCGCGCGCGAGATCGAGCTTGTCGTTTTCCACCAGCGAGTTCCCCACCGACAGGCCCTGCGCTTTCAGAAATGTGTAGGCCATCGCGCCGCCGATCAGCATCGCGTCGGCCAGCTTCATCAGATTGTGAATCACACTCATTTTGTCCGACACCTTCGCGCCGCCCAGCACGGCAACGAACGGATGATCGGGATTCGAGATGGCCTTGCCCAGGTAGGCAAGCTCCTTTTCCATCAGCAGGCCCGCGGCAGCCTGCTTCACGAATTTCGTGATGCCGACGACGGAGGCATGCGCGCGATGGGCGGAGCCGAAAGCGTCGCAAACGAACAGTTGGTCGCATAGCGCGGCAAGCTGGCGGGAAAAATCCGCATCGTTCGCTTCTTCCTCTGCGTGGTAACGCACGTTTTCGAGGAGAAGGATGTCCCCGTCGCGCAGTGCCATGCTCTTCGCTTCTGTTTCCGCGCCCACGCAATCGGCGGCGAAGCCCACGGGCTTCCCGAGCATCTCACGCAGGCGCGCTGCCACTGGCGCGAGTGAATATTTCAGGTCCACTTTGCCCTTGGGCCGCCCGAGGTGCGAAGCCAGAACCAGCCGCGCGCCGCGGTCCATCGCCAGGCGAAGCGTGGGGAGGGTTTCGCGGATGCGCGTGTCGTCGGCCACTTTGCCGCCATCGAGCGGCACATTAAAGTCCACGCGGATGAACACGCGCTTCCCGGCTAATTCCAAATCGCGAATGGAGAGCTTATTCATGTTCGTAGTGTGGAGTGCGCGCCGCGCGTGAGGGAATGCAACCAGCTAGAGCTTCGCAGCGAAGAATTTGATCAGGTCGCGGCAGCGGCACGAGTAGCCCCATTCGTTGTCGTACCATGCGAGCACCTTCACGCAGTTCGATCCCACCACGCGCGTGTAACCCGCATCCACGATCGAGGAATGCGGATTGCCGCGGAAATCCACGGATACCAATTCCTCCTCGGTGTAATCGAGGATACCCTTCATCGGGCCACCGGCCGCGCGCTTGAACGCCGCGTTGACGCTCTCGAGCGTCGCAGGCTTTTCCGTCATCACCGTCAAGTCCACCACGCTGACGTTTGGCGTCGGCACACGCAATGAGAACCCGTCGAGCTTTCCCTTGAGCTCGGGAATCACAAGGTGCAGCGCTTTGGCCGCGCCGGTCGAAGTAGGAATCATCGAAAGAGCAGCGGCGCGCGCCCGCCGGAGATCCTTGTGCGGCAGGTCGAGGAGTTTCTGGTCGTTTGTATAGGAGTGCACCGTGGTCATCGTCCCGGCAACGATGCCGAACGTATCCTGCAAGACTTTCGCGACGGGAGCGAGGCAGTTTGTGGTGCAGGAGGCATTCGAGACGACGTGGTGCTTCGCGGCGTCGTAGGTTTTATCGTTCACGCCCAGGACCATGGTATGGTCGGGGTCCGTCGCGGGGGCGGAGATGATCACCTTTTTCACCGGGCCGCGAATGTGCTTGCGCGCGTCGGCGCCCTTCGTAAACAGTCCGGTGGATTCCACGACAATCGTTGCGCCCACCGATGTCCAATCAAGCTCCGCGGGATCTTTCACGCGAAAAACTTTGAAGCTTTTGCCGTCCACGGAGATGGTGTCGTCCGTGTGCGTCACTTTGTTCGGAAGATTGCCGAGGATAGAATCGTACTTCAGCAGATGCGCCAGCGTCATCGAATCCGTGATGTCGTTCACCGCGACGATTTCTATCGAAGGATCGCCGAGCGCCGCCCGGAAGATGTTGCGCCCGATGCGCCCAAAACCATTGATGCCCACTTTCACTGGCATAAGTCCTCCCCGGATTTGCGGTGAACAGGAACCGGCAAGAAACGACCGGCAGGCTTTCTACTGAATGGGTGATGCTAGGGCGCGGGGAGGAAAAAGTCAACGAAAGTCAGTCGTATTCCTTGACCCGGATCACTTTGTCGCCCGAGAAAGTGACGAAGACAGTCTTCGCGGGCGGCGTCCCGTAGATCCAATCTTCGGTCTGCTGGCCCTCCGGCGTGTGCTCGCGCACTTTGTGGTCGGGCCTTCCCAGCGCGGCGAGGACCATTTCATGATCCATGCCCTCCACCGCCTTGCGGTCCTTGATCGCGTCCTTGAATTGCGGCGGCAGCGTGTCGATCCAGTTGACTGCAGCCGAATGTTCCTTCGAGAAATCGAGGAAGGGGCCGAGATCGTGCATCAAGTCTTCAGCGCTCATGTCGGGAATTGAGCGCCCGTAGTCGAGAAACAATGTCGAGCCATTCCCTTCGTTCGACCTAACGTCCGGAGTTTGTGGAATCCGGGTAACGGGGACGCCACCCGTGCCCACTTGCAGGTGGTCGCGCAGATGGTAGTGTTTTTTCCCGCCGCCGTTCACCTGGATTACGATTTCCTTGGAACGAAACTCGAGAGCGGTAATCTGCACTGTGTCGCCGGGACTCGCGGCAATGCCCCCAGTGCGCAACGCCTGCTGCAGTTCTTTCTCATTGACCGCTTTGCCGACGGGAATCTTCAAACCCTTCTTGCCTCCCGGAAGCGGTTTCACAGCCTTGGCAAATTCACCGGAAACGTAGCGAATTATTTCCAGGCGCGACTGCGGCTTCAAGTCCGCAGGCTGATTCGAGGGGTGCTGAGTGACAGCCACAAAAATATCCGGCTGTGAGGACGGGTCGGACAACGGCTTGATGTCGGGCGCAGTAGGAAGCGGCATCCGGAAGCGGGACACATCCAGGACATCCGCGCCGAGCGCCAGCGCGAAAGCGAGCACGAGAGTGGTTCGGGGGTACATAACCAACCTGCCCGAGCCTATTTTAGTGCTTTTTGCCTCCCACGTGAATATGGATTCGCGGGAGGAGCCGGGGGTTGCCGGCTAGCTAGTGGCGGCGCGGGCTTGGGGGAAGGTGTCCGCCTTTTCCTTTTGTTCCTCGATTTTCTCGTGGGCGAGCAGCGGCTCAAAGCAGCGCCGGCAGCGTGCTTCGTACATCCCGCCGGCACCCACCACGATTAATTCTTCGGAAGCGACCGTTCGCTGGGTGTGGACCGCGGGATTGCCACACCGCACGCAAATGGCGAGCAGCTTCGTAATTTCTTCAGCCACGGCCAGCAGCCGCGGTATTGGCTCAAACGGCCGGCCCATGAAGTCCGTGTCGAGTCCGGCTACGATCACGCGCTTGCCGAGATCCGCAAGTTTCACGCAAGCGTCCACCACGGACTCGCCCAGGAACTGCGCCTCGTCCACACCGACAACTTCGGTGCGCGGCGCGACCTTCAGCAGAATATCGCTGCCCGATTGCACCAGCTCCGACGCGATTTCCAGACCCGAGTGCGAGACAATGCCGTTCTTCGTGTAGCGCTGATCAATCATCGGCTTGAAAATCTGCACGCGCTGCTTCCCGATCTCCGCGCGCCGCAACCGGCGAATCAGCTCTTCGCTCTTGCCTGAAAACATCGGCCCGACCACCACTTCGATCCAGCCCATGTTGCCTTTGACGATGTCCACGCTTTCCCGCCTCCTGCCGCTAGGCTAGCACACCGCGTTGTGGAAAATCAGGCCCGCGCTTTGATCGCGTGGCTCGAGTAGATTTCACGATTGAAAAAAGGTGCGAAAGCGTTGACCAGGGCGATGCG
>JBGPZR010000344.1:0-3175 GCA_041493845.1 Terriglobia bacterium
GTTGGGGTCGAGCTCGGTCACGCGTTTAAATTCCTCAACCGCCTTGTCATTCGCGCCTAGGGACCAATATGCATTGCCGAGAACAATGTGATGCCCCCAGTAGTAAGGATTCACATCAATAGCCTTCTTATACGAGGAAATGGCCTCTTCTTTCTGGCCGCTTTCCATGTAGGCATTGCCCAGACGGACGTAGCCCTCATCCGAATTTGGAGCAAGCTGGAGTCCGCGCTTCAACTCGGCAATGGCTTCGGGAATCTTACCGGTGCGGAGATAGACGCTTCCGAGTGAGAAGTGCACCTCCGGAATGTTGTCCTTCAACTGTTCGGCATGCTGGGCGGCGCTCAGCGCCTTCTGCGCCCAGAAAGCATCCTTCTTTTCCCTGTACATAGTCAGGCTAGCATCGGCAAGCCCAGAATATGCCAAGGCGAATGTGGGATCCTTCTTGATTCCCTGCTCAAAGAACTCAATTGATTGTTGAGCGCTCTTCACCACGTCCGGGCCGCGCAGTGCCTGCCGGCCACGCAAATAGAGGTCGTAAGCATCCACGTTGTCCGTGGGCCTCTCGGCGGCCCGCGCCATTTCCTCGCTGCTGGCTTTGACGTTCAGCGCCGTCACAAGCTGTGAAGAGATTTGATCTTCGATGGTGAGCAAGTCCTTTGCAGCGCCCGTGAATTGTTGGGTCCATACTTTCTTGCCCTCGACGGGATCCACCAAGTTGACAATCACCGCCATTTTGTCGGCCGTGCCCTGTATCTTTCCTTGCACGATTAAATTCACGCCCAAGGTGCGCGCGGTTTTTTCGAGGGGATCCTTATCGGACACTTTCGCGACGGCCGTCTCGGAAGCGAGGCGTACTTCTTTCAACTGGAAAAGTTTCGCTGAGAGGGCCTCATTCAGGCCTTCTGCAACGTAGGAGAGTGATTGATCGTCACCCAGGACGCGGAACGGGAGAATGGCAACGAATTTTCCCTGGGAAAGCGGCGGGATTCCCGAGACACCGGAACCTCCCTTGCCGCCCAGGATCAAGTGGCGAACGGGGGGGATGGCGAATGCCAGAGCCAGCACCGCAGCCACAGCGGCGGGAATCCAGATCCAGCGCCGTTGCGCAAACTCCGGAATTTCAATGTGTACCGTGCGGCTGGCGCTGCTCGAGGATTTTGAGCCTTGCAGATCCGCGAGGATTTCGTAGGCGCTTTGATAGCGCGCCGGCGGATCCTTCTCCAGGCAGCGCATGATGATCCGCACCAGCCAGTTCGGGAGCGAGGGATTTACCAGCTTCGGACTCTTGGGCTTCTCCTGGATGCGCTGATACATCACCTTCAAGGTCGTCTCGCCGGTGAAGGGGACATCGCCGGTGACCATCTCGTAGAGAATCAAGCCATAGGCGTAGAGGTCGCTGCGTTGATCGGCGGGTTTCCCTTCCACTTGTTCGGGGGACATGTAGCGCGGCGTTCCCAGGAATGCGCCGGTGCGCGTCATGCCGATGGCGCCTTCTTCGAAAGACTTCGCCAGGCCAAAATCGGATACGAAGATCTGGTCGTCCTTGTTGACGAGAATGTTTTGCGGCTTCAGGTCGCGGTGGACCACGCCTTCGGCGTGCGCTGCGGCCAGCGCCTCGGCTAGCTGCGCGGCAAATTTTAGAATTCGCTCGAGGGGGAGTTTCGGATTGTCGCGGAGAATTCCATGAAGATCCTGGCCCTCCACATAGGCCATGGTGATGAACTTCACATCTCCCACTTCCCCCATGTCGTGAATGCGGAGGATATTCTTGTGGGATATCTTGCTGGCGAGAACTAGTTCCTGCTTGAACCGCTTGAGCGCGTCTACTTCGCCCATGACGCCCTGGCGAACCACCTTTAGGGCGACCGTGCGGTCCAGGTCCTTATCGTAGGCCTTGTAAACGCGGCCCATCCCTCCCTGACCGAGAAGTCCCTCGATACGGTAGCGCGTGCCGAAATCGCTCCCGGGAGGGAGAGCGGTGGTATCCACCATCTGAATGGTTTCGGATTCGCCCACGGGCATGGGGGTACCGCAGCGCGTGCAGGATTCTGCGTAGTCCGGGTTGACCGTACTACAGTGAGGGCAATTCATCGAGGGAGCCGCCAGAACGGCCCAAAACTATCATCCACAAAATGGAATTATCCGGCAACACAGGCCCTGCTGCAACAATTAACTAACTCGCGGCAAACAATCGGTTTCTGCCTGTCTCTGGGCAGGATAGACTCGTAAGGCTGATATCGCAAGTGGAGCAACATGCTGGGCACTCCGGTACAAATCTGGGTAATATTCGGCGTTGTGGTGGTTGTGGCGCTGGTGGTGGATCTTGGCGTCTTCCACCGCAAATCCCACAGGATCACTTTGAGGCTGGCGCTGGCCGAAAGCGCCGCCTGGATCGGCCTGGCGCTCGGCTTCAACATCTGGGTTTACCATTCGCGGGGCGCGCAGGCAGGCTTGGAATTTCTGACAGGATACCTGGTGGAAAAATCCCTGAGCGTGGACAATCTTTTCATCTTCATTCTGATTTTTCAGGCCTTCCATGTGCCCGCCCGCTCACATCACAAAGTGCTCTACTGCGGCGTGGTGGGCGCCCTGGTGTTGCGAGCCGCCTTTGTTCTTGCCGGCGTTGAGTTGCTGCAATCTTTTCATGCCGTACTGTTCCTGTTTGGAGCCATCCTGCTGTTTACGGGATTTCGAATGATGCTTCCCGGTGAGCGGGTGATTCGGCCGGAACGCAACTGGCTGGTCCGGCTGGCACGACGCTTCATTCCTGTGCTCACCGAATATGAGGGAGATCGGTTTCTGGTGAAGCGCGGCGGCGAATGGAATGCGACGCCGCTCTTTATGGCACTCGTTGCTGTCGAGGCCATGGACATTATCTTCGCCATCGATTCGGTTCCGGCAGTTCTCGCAATCACGCGGGATACCTTTATCGTGTACTCATCGAATGCATTCGCCATCCTGGGACTTCGCGCGCTCTACTTTGCCCTGGCGGATATCCTTCCGCGTTTCCGATTCCTCCACCAGGGGCTTGCCGTCATATTGATTTTTGTGGGAGGGAAAATGCTGCTGAGCGACAGGTGGCCGATTTCCGCCAGCGTCTCGCTCGGAGTCATCGCAGGAGTTCTGGTGACGACGGTTCTCGCCTCCATCGCGTTCTCCCGTGAGAGCAGAGGAA
>JBGPZR010000070.1:0-8136 GCA_041493845.1 Terriglobia bacterium
CTGATGATTGCGGCTGCTGCCCGGCCTGCCCTGCAGTGCCTTGTCCTGCGGCACCTTGTCCCGCAGCGCCCTGGTCCGTTGCGCCTTGGCCTGACTGATCGGAAGGCGCGGTCGGCGCGGAGTTTGGCGGTGCGCCCGGCGCGCTGCCCGGAGTCGCACTTTGTCCTGGCTGCGCTCCGAAAGCGCTGCTCTGGTTTGCCAGGCTGGCAGCGGAAACACCAAGCTGCGGAAACGCCTGCGACTGCCCCATCAGCGATGGATTCTCCATCAGCGCCATCTGTTGCAAAGATGCATAGCGCGTGCTGCCGATGATCTGCCCCGCTGCGTTGACGTAGATGAATCGCCAGGCGCCATCGCCCTTGTTCATGGGATCTTTGTAAGCCTGGCGGAGGAAATGCAATTGCGGCAGCCCCTTCTGGAGTGCCTGGAGATCCTGCGGGTAATGACCAGTCTTGTGGAAGTAAAGACGAATCGCGCGAACATATTGATTGCCGCGCCAGATCATGTCTTCTTCGCGCCGGCGCTTGCTCTGGGTCAAACCGTTCTGGATTACCACGACGGAGCTCGCCAGCATCGCCAGAACCATGAACAGCGCCAACAAGTAGGCATAGCCGGATTGGGACGACCGGCGGCATCGCCCTACGCGGTTGCGGCGAGGCTTCATTGCGGAGCGCTCTGGTCAGCGCCTGGCGGTTGCAGCATCGGGACCGTGGCGTGGCGGTGATCCGAGATTTGCTCCACATCTGCAGAATCGTTGCCGATGTGGATCAGGCGAAAGTTATTGAGGAAGGTGTCGCCTTCCGCGACCACCAAAACTTCATCGCCTTGCTTGAAGAACGCCACACGTTTGCCCGTCGCCGGCGTCGCGGCATAACCGAAGAACTCTCCGGGAACTTGCACTGGCGGCAGTGGCTGCAGGTTTACGGTGGGATATTGTTTTTCGGCGCGTATTTGTTCCGGCGTTTTTGCCAGCGCGGGAGGCGGGCCGTAATTAAAAATATCACGGTGCGAGCTGGGATAATCTTTTTTTAGGGTCTCAAGCAAGTCGAGCCGCAGTTGCGGTTCCTGCACGCTCAGCGGCGTGAAATTTCCGTTTGCGGCCAAAACGCCTGCGATCCCCGGGACCTGGTTTCGATTGGCAAAGTATGCGACGACGGCCGCAATCACGAGGCCCGCGAGAAGATAGGGTTGAATTTTTCGCCACATCGCTCAGGTCCTAAAATAAGTGCGCAGATCGAGGCTCAGGCGGATCCCGCCCGTGCTCGCCGAATCCAAATGGAGATTATCGAGCAAATAGAAATTTTTGGAATGCTCGAGGTCGCTGATGAAACGAATGATCGCGGGATAATCGCCCTGCACGGATGTTCTGATGCCGATCTCGATCACACCGTGGTCCTTCACTTCCTTCTGCTGAAACGTGAAGCCAGAACTTTTCAATCCCGCCTTCGTCGTCAATTCACCCAGGTCCGCGACAATCGTGGAATATCCCGTACTGGAGCCCTGAAACTTCTCCTGGTAGAACGAATCGCAATCTTTGCCGATCTTGGGAAGCGAAGCGCGGATTTTCTCGCCGCGCTCGACATCGGCTTTCAAGAGTTTTGATTGCAGGGCCAGGCGGTCACGCTGGGCACGCGCAGATTCCGCGCCTTCCCGCGACGATTGCCAGACAACAAAAATGAGCGCCGCATCCGCGAGCAGCAACACACCCAGAGCGACTCCGATTGAAATCTTCCAGTTGCGCCAGGATTGGTTCATGTTCATGTGGTCTCGTACCACACGCTGAGGTCAAGAATAATTTTGTCGGGTCCCGCGGCCTGCTCCGGGCGGTGTTCGGCTTTCACCTGAATCTTGGAAAACACTTTGGATTTTTCGAGCGCTTCAAGGAACCTAATTCTAGCTTCATCGCTCGAAGCGCCCACGGTGAGTGTCACCTGGGCCCGCCCATTCTCGAGCCGCGGTGAAATGGTGACGACGCGCACGCCCGGCGGAAGCGTCTGTTCCAGGTCCATGAAAATTTTGGTCCAAGGGAAGCTGCGCTGGCCGATCAAAGAATTCAGAAATGAGGAACGGTCGAGCACCTGCTGCGCCTGCGGCGATTGAAAATACGTCTCGAGCGCTTGTTGCTTCTGCTGGTTGAGGCGAATGTCGCTCTCCAACCGCGCGATTTCCACCCGAATATCACGATTCGCGCGCCAGGACTTGTAAGCGGCGTGCGAAAGGATCACGAGCGCGAGAGCACCAATGGTGCCGAGCACGGCGGCGCCGGCGATGAACGGCCGCTTATTTTCGCGCGGCGCAGTCGAAAGGTTGAGGTGAAGTTTCATGAGCAGTGGAGAGGCGCAATGCTCTCAGGATCCTCCATTCATGTTCCAGCCAACGAGCGCATCCAGATTGTGCTGCAACAAATCTTTGGCGCTGGCTTCGAGCAGGCGGGCATCCTCCGCCTCGCTCAGCGAACCTATTGGTACTTTCAATTCCGTCGTAAGGGCGCGGCGGAATATTTCCTCGCGCATCCCGAGGCCGGAGAGACGGACGCGATCTATCATGCCGCCCCAAGTGTCCTGATAATACGCCGTCGCGGGGAAAATTTCGTCGAGCATGGCCTGCGGATCGAGCAGGCCGGCTTCCGCCGGCATTTCCGTGGAGCGGTAGACGCAGAGGTTTCCGCCCTGCACGATGACGGTGGTGAGGGTGCGCGCACACATTCTGACGAGCAGGGTTGCGCCACGGTCTTCGAGCAACGGCAGGGTGGAGAGCGTAGAGCTGAGAACGACGCCCACTCTTGCGCCGAGCGATTCCACGATTTCCTCGTATTCGCGCACGATGCGCGAGCGCGCGACCGCGGTCAGGATTTCGAGGTTCCCTTCCCGGCCGGTCTGGCGCATCCAGGAGACGACCGTCTCATCCACGTCGAAGGGCACGCTTTTTTTCAAACGCCAGCGCAGCAGTGGCAATGCCTCATCCGCGCGGCGCGGAAAACTCTCAAAGGGCAAAATAAAAACACGCACAACCGGATCGGGGATCAAGAGCGCAACATCCTGCCCGCGAGCCGGAACCCGGCTAAGGACCCGGCGGAGCGCACTGCGAACCGCGTCGGGCTTCACAATATTCGCTTCCACGGGCGAGGCAACGATCGCGCCCTCGCCGACCGGCTCCACGGCATACGAATCCAGGCTTCCGCGAGCGTGGCCCCAGCGTGCGGCGGCAGCGTGCAAGACCGCGAGCTCAATGACCAGGGTGGGATGGGGCATGGCATTCAGCCACCGGTCAATCTTCTGCACCAGCCCGAATTGATAGAGCTGGCTCGCGGGGCTCGTGGCGCTACTCAAGGAAGGTCACCTTATTGATCTCGCGCAGAGTGGTAACGCCGGCGCGAATTTTTGCCAGACCGGAATCCCGCAGGAAGGTCATGCCCTCTTCCTTCGCGACGCGCTTGATTTCGGACGTCGGGCGGCGGTCAATAATCATCTCGCGAATGCGATCGGAGAGGTCAAGTAGTTCCGTGATCGCGGTGCGCCCGCGATACCCACTACCGGAACATTCCAGGCACCCCTGCCCCTCGTAGAAAGGGATGCGGCCCCATTCCGTGGGATCCAGAGCGGATTCGCGCAGAGTTTCGGGCGTGTGATGAACTTGTTTTTTGCAGTTCTCGCAAATAACGCGAACAAGCCGCTGGGCCATGATGCAATTCAGCGCGGAGACGAAATTGTACGGTTCGACGCCCATATTGATGAAGCGGCCGATCACGTCGGTAACATTGTTGGCGTGGACGGTGGTAAAAACGAGGTGGCCGGTGAGCGCAGATTGAATGGCAATTTGTGCAGTTTCATGGTCGCGGATTTCGCCGACCATGATTTTGTCCGGGTCGTGGCGGAGGATGGAACGCAAGCCGCGGGCGAAGGTCAGCCCTTTTTTCTCGTTCACTGGAATTTGCGTGATGCCGCGCACCTGATATTCCACGGGATCTTCGATGGTGATGATCTTGTCTTCGTCGTTCTTGATTTCATTGATGGCAGCGTAAAGAGTGGTCGTCTTGCCTGAGCCGGTGGGACCAGTGACCAAGACCATGCCATAGGGCTCGCGAATGTAGCGGCGGAATCGCGCAACGTCCACTTCATCGAATCCGACGACATCGAGCGTGAGATTGCGGAATTTCTCGCTGAGCGTTTCTTTGTCGAGGACGCGCAGCACGGCGTCTTCGCCGTGCACGGAGGGCATGATTGACACGCGAAAATCGATGAAGCGTCCCTTGTAGCGGACCCGGAAGCGGCCGTCCTGGGGGACGCGGCGCTCGGCAATGTCGAGCTCGCTCATGACCTTGATGCGCGAGAGAATCGTGGCGTGCCATTCCTTCGCAAGCGGCTGCATGGCGAATTGCAGCACGCCGTCGATGCGGTACTTGACCACCACTTCGGCGTTGCGCGTCTCGATATGAATATCGCTGGCGCGGCGCTCGAGCGCCGTGAAGATGACGGTGTCCACGAGCCGGACGACGGGGCTCACGCCGGTGTCGCGCGTGAGCTTATCCATGGTGATGTTTTCTTCGCTGTCCTCTTCTTCGCCGACCACCTGGAGGGTGAAACCTTCGGTGGCCTGGTCAAGCACACGCTGTGACTGCTCGGTGCGCTTCAGCAAGTCATCGATTTGCGTGGTGGTGGCCACTTTAATTTGCAGGCGTTTGCCAAGCAGAAGCGCCAGCTCGTCCGTCAGATGGAGCTGGCTGGGGTCGGCCATGGCAATTACCAGAACGCCGTCGCGCGCATCGAGGGGAACAAATTTGTAGCGGAACATCAGCTCGGCGGGGATGCTGCGGAACAGGTCTGGGTCAATGCGCTGCTCGCGAAGATCCACGAACGGGCAGCGATACCTTTCCGCGAGGCGCCGGGCCTGATCGCGCTGGGCGTCTTCGTTTGGGGCGCCGCCGAGGGGCGGATTGTTAGAGGCAGTCACCATCGAGTCCTATCCCGCTGCTCCGAGCTGGAGGGAGAACATAGGCAGATATAGGGAGATCAACAGAAAGCCTACCACAACGGCCATGATCACCAAAATGGCCGGGGAAATCCAGATGAGTGCGCGCTGCAAACGAGTGCTTACTTCCTCTTCGTAAAACTCTGCGACGCTGGTCAACATGGCAGCCAGAGCGCCCGATGCTTCCCCCACCTCGATCATCTCCAGCGCCAGCTCAGGGACCAGCCGCGTTTCCGCCAGACTCACGTGAAGAGATTCGCCTTCACGGACTCGGTCGGCGGATTTCTGTACGGAGGTCGAAATAAGCCGGCTGCCAATCGCGGAAGAGGAGGTCTCCAAGGCGGAAACAAGCGGAGTGCCACCGGCGAGGAGCGTCGAAAGCGTGCGGACAAACTGAGCAATCTGCGCCTTAAGCCAGATGTCGCCGAAACCCCAGATGCGCGGCTTGAACGAATCGATCACCAGGGCGCCTCGTTCGGTCCTGGTCCAGAGAAAAATGAAGACAACGCTCACGGCGATGGCAGCAGCGAACAAGATGAAGTAATTTCGAAGCGGGAGGGCCAGGCCAAGCACGATTTGCGTGATCTTTGGCAGAGGAATGCCCAGGTCGCTGTAGAGCTCGGCAAATTTCGGCATGGCATAGGTGACCATATAGGTCATCACCAGCATCACGGCGGTGACCAGAATTGCCGGGTAGATCAACGCCGTCACCAGGGCTCTGCGGAAGCCGGTGCTCACCCGCAGGTAGGTAATGTACTGGTCCAGCACGCCTGTTAAATTGCCGCTGCGCTCGCCGGCGGTGATGGCCGTGATATACACAGGAGGGAAAGAGCCCTGGGCGATCAGCGCTTCGGAGAGCAGTGCACCATTCCGCACGCGCTGGCGAACATCGGCGAGGATCGGGCGCAGACGGGGCGCTGCGGCGCGTTCCGCGAGCAAATCGAGCGCGCGCAGTATCGGCAGACCGGCCTTGATTAGGGTGTTGAACTGCTGGTTGAAGATGAGGAAATCGTTCGGGCGAATGGAGCGGTCAGCGCGCGCGCGGCTGAACTGAGAGAAAAGGTCAGCGTGGCTGCGGACCGAGAAGACGAACAACCCCTGGTCGGCAAGCTTCTGCCGCGCTTCCGCCTCCGAGTGGGCCGTCTCCAATTGCTGGGAGATCCGGCCGGAGGCATCTCCGACTTTGCAGACAAATTCGGCCATCTCAGGTTGTGAACGCCCCGCGGGGGTGGGCGATTCCTGCCTAGTTTAGCACACCGCTTCCCGGCCCAAGCGCAGGCAGCAAAAACCAGCATTGAATGAGAGGTAACAAACCATGCGGCGGGTTGCCGGGCGCGCGGCTGGGATTTCAGGAGAGGTAGCGGCGCTGCGTTCCTAGTGCATGGCGCCGGCGAGAGTGGCTTCGTCCACGATAGTCACGCCGGGTGGCGGCGTGAAATGAAACGTCGCTTCCGGGATGGCAAGATTTTCCTCCCAATTGCTAAAGCGAAATTCTGTCTCCACATTGCCTGCTTCGCGAATCACCACGCGGACGAGCCGACCGGCAGCGTCGACCTCGAATAACACCTCGCGGAGCAGGTCGCCGTCTCTAGAAGCATTCGTTCGCGGCTTGCAGCGCAACATTGTATTCCCAGGTGGCGCGGAGGACGCTCCGCGGTTGTCTCCCTCCCCAGAATCTGATGCCGCGACCTCGATGCTGCGGCACAAATGCGAGAGGTCAGCTTTGCCCGTCAGCAGTGCCAGTGGGGTGCGCCAATCGGAGCTTTCCTTCAGCTTCGCGCGGCTGGCGGTGCGGTCGGCGGGCACATAGAACCAGACGTTCGTGCCATCCACAAGAAACAGCTTTTGTTCCGGGGATTCGTAGTCCCAGCGCATGCGGCCAGGACGTGAGAAATACACCGTGCCCGATTCCGCCGCCACTCCGCCATTCCCATCGCTGTACCGTTCGAAGAACGCCGCCTTCAACGTCCGGGCGTGCTGGTAGTGCCCTTCCAACGCGCGCCGGACGTCATCAGCCTTACCGGAAGAAACTAATGCGCCCGCCAGCAAGAATAGGCACAGAAAGCAATTGGCCATGCAATCGAGTCTAGCTCAAGGCCTCTACAATGTCATGGCACTGCTCAGAGTGGATGGCGGGAAGGATGGCAGAACGAAAAGCTACTGAAGAGTGGGGAGTGCGTTGCAGGTCGCCTCGTCGGGAGGGGTCGCACCCGTGGTGTCATTGTGAATGATACCGGGTTCGGAACTGCAATAGCTTATGTTACCTGTGACGCCCATGGTGATGGGGGTAGCAGTGGCCAGATAACCCAGAAACCCCGGAACGCATCCGGCCGGAGGCAGGGCAACGTTTCCCTGCTGTCCCACAAAGGCGTACTGGTAGCCGCTCTTTTGGGAGGGGGCTGTCGTAAGCACCTCATCAACCAATATCGCTTGATTGCAGGTCGCTGCCGCACTCGATGGGCCGCCGAGTGAGGCTAGCGAAGGAGGATAGCCGTTGCTATAGGTCACCCAATAGGAGACGGAGGCTGTCGAGATGGTCCGGAGATTCGCAACCGCTGACGCCTGATTTGCCGATTGCCTCGAGCGGAGCAGGTTAGGTATGGCGATGGCAGCGATGATCAAAATAATCGCCACCACGATCAGCAGCTCGATGAGCGAGAAGCCGTTGTGAGCCATTCTTCGCGCTCTGTTGTGGTCTCTGATCGGGGCTCGCATGACTCTAATCTCCAGATTCTTTCGAGAAACAAGAGGGGAGGATACTTAGTCCTCCCCGCTCACATGAAGCATTCGCATGCTGCGACAGCAGACACACTGCAAACTGTCGGCTTACTGTCCCAGCACGCCAGTCCCCGCCGAGCACAGCGAGGCGGCCGTCACGGTGAATGCGGCGCCCGTCGCATCGTAACGGATTACACCCGATGCATCCGAGCAAAATGCGCGCTGCCCGCTCGTGCCGACCACAGCCGGGGTCGCGATCACGCCATAACCGTCCTGATTACCCGTCGTGCAACCCACAGGCGTGGTTGTGACCGGAACGGCGCCCGGAAGGAGCTGGAACGTGTATCCGCTCTTGGTACCGGCGGTCAGAACGCTGTCAATCAACTGCGCGTTCTTGCAGGTCGCCGCGCCGGCGCCGGTGGTCCCGATGGACGTAATGTCCGGCGGGAA
>JBGPZR010000240.1:0-4299 GCA_041493845.1 Terriglobia bacterium
GTCTCTAGCCGCAGATTTGCCTCGGAAGTTCTCCGCGCCCTCTTTACCCTGGGTGGAACCGAAGGGTGTGCCTCTGCGGTGAACGCCTTCTGGGTTTGATTCCCCGTGGCGACCATCTCACAAAGCCAGATGGCTTCCAGAGTAAACAGTTAGAACGCAAGTGAACGTTTGGCTGGGTTGCCGGAAACAGGTTCACTGCAAGCTGGGGAAAATGGGCACACGTCTGCTATTGAATCAGACCGCCGTGCGGGATGATCGAATCAGGAGACGAATTACGCCGCTGCCAGATAGTGCCAGGTATTCCCGTCGCACTTCAGTTGGAACACTCCGCCTTCATCCGCGTGGAGGAAATAGTCTCCGCTGGGGATCCGGTGAGCACTCTCCGAGCGAACCACACAGCGCGCCCATCGAGAGGGGGCCATGCCTCGCCCGTGCTTTTTTTCCGGGGCAACCATATGGATGCCGTAGTTCACACGATACTCGACTCCTGTGGGCCGAGTGGGGACTAAACGTCCGCGTCCCTTGCGCTTTTGAGTTGTCATACTCTATATGATGCAACAGAAGCCCTTCCGGTTTCTTCGTAAATCGAGCGTATTAAAGCCTTTGTGTACTGTTGGTTACCTAATCCACGGCCTTTACCAACGTCATCGAGCCTCCTTCCTACCTGGGTCGAGACGGGAGCTAGCCTGAATGACTGTAACCATCGAAAATTCAATAACTTGCCCAGTATATTAACCAATTGACAAACAGTCCAAAACGTGCTACCGTCCTCCGTGGCGAAATTCAACCAACTCCAATTTCAGCCCCATCCGCCCGCAGTCGGCCAAAGGGGTTCTTTCCACCCTTCGCACCAAGACTCATCGCGTGCCAGCAGCCAGCTCCCAACAGCCAGCCCCCAGTTCCGAGTTCCATCGTCAGGAGTCCGGTGGACTCCATCGGAGCCCCGAAACCGGACTCCCCGACACGAAAATCTAATCGCGAATGGAATTATTAGAACCCAGCCCAAATCACTGAAAACAAAGAACAGAAACTTTTCTAATCGCGAAAAATTGCGAGATTTTCAGATCGCCGTTAAATTGGCGGCGTGTTTCCCCGGACCCGCCAGCATCGTGTCTTTCTCTGTGCCTCTGTATCTCTTTACCCCGAGCAGAGCCGAGGGGTGTGGCAAATCTGGCTGCGAATGGCCGCGAGGGGCGGCGCGTGTTAGAATAGATATGCGTTTGTTGCTCCTGAAACTTCTCCTTGGGGACACATCGGGGCTGCAAGACCGCGCTTGCAGCCTTTTTTATTTGGCCGGACCAAAATGACGACACCCATTCGCAATATCGCCATCATCGCCCACGTGGACCACGGCAAAACGACGCTGGTGGACGCCATGCTGCGCCAGAGCGGAATCTTCCGCGAGAACCAGGAGGTAGTTACGCGCGTAATGGATTCGAACGAGCTGGAGCGCGAGCGCGGAATCACCATTCTGGCGAAGAACACGGCGATCACCTATCGCGGCACGAAAATCAATATCGTGGACACGCCGGGGCACAGCGATTTTGGCGGCGAGGTGGAGCGGGCGCTGCGGATGGTCGACGGCGTGCTCGTTCTGGTGGACGCGAGCGAAGGTCCGCTGCCGCAGACGCGCTACGTGCTGCAGAAGGCGCTGGCCGCAAAGCTGCCGCCGATCATGGTACTCAACAAGATTGACCGGCCGGACGCGCGACCTGCCGAAGTGCTGGACGAAATCTACGATCTTTTTATCGATCTCGATGCCACCGAAGACCAGCTCGATTTTCCGGTGATCTATACAAACGCGAAGACCGGCATGGCTCATCGCAAAGTGGGCGACGATTCGACCACGCTCCAGCCGCTGTTTGAAGAAATTATCCGGTCCATCCCCGCACCGTCCGGCGATCCTGCCGCCACGCTGCAAATTCAAGTCACCAACCTCGACTACAGCGATTTTCTGGGGCGTGTAGCCATCGCGCGAGTATTTGGCGGGACGCTCCTGCGCGGAACAGAAGTAGGCATCGCGAAACTGAACGGCACGATTCAGCCGACGAAGATCACCAAGCTCTTCACGTTCCGCGGCCTCGAGCGCGATGAGGCCGAGGAAGTGCGCGCGGGCGATATCGTGGCGATTGCGGGCGTCGAAGGAATCCAGATCGGCGAAAGCATCACGGACCTGGAGCATCCCGCGCCGCTTGAGCCGCTGGTGATTGACGAGCCGACACTGACCATGGTGTTCACTATCAACACATCGCCCTTCGCAGGACGCGAAGGACAATACGTCACCTCCCGCGATTTGCGCGCGCGACTCGAGAAGGAATTGTTGACCAATGTTTCGCTGCGCGTGGAAGACATGGGCTTGACCGACGCATTCCGCGTGCTGGGCCGTGGAGAATTGCAGCTCGCCATCCTGATCGAAACCATGCGTCGCGAGGGATACGAGCTGATGGTGGGCAAGCCGGAAATCGTGGTGAAAACGGAAAATGGCCGGCGCCTCGAACCGCTGGAGCTGCTGATTGTGGATTGCCCGGAATCGTTCATCGGGATTGTGATGGAATCGCTCGGCACGCGCCGCGGAGAAATGAAGAAAATGGTGAACCATCATTCCGGACGCGTGCGCATGGAATTCAGCATTCCCTCGCGCGGATTGATTGGATTGCGCAGCCAGTTGCTGACGGACACGCGCGGCACGGCGCTGATTCATTCCCTGCTCGAAGGCTGGACCGACTATGCGGGCGACATGGCCATGCGATTGACGGGAGCGCTGGTGGCCGACCGCCTGGGCGTCTCGGTGGCCTACGCGATCTGGGGCATCCAGGAGCGCGGCGAAATGTTTGTGGGCCCGGGTGTGGAAGTGTACGAAGGAATGATCCTCGGCGAAAACGCGCGCGAAGACGATATGAACGTGAATATCACCAAGGAAAAAAAGCAGACCAACATGCGGTCGTCCTCTGCGGACGAGGCCATTCGGCTGATTCCGCCGCGCGAGCTGACGCTCGAAAAAGCCATCGAGTTCATCGCGGATGACGAGTATGTGGAAGTGACGCCGAAGTCCATTCGCCTGCGCAAGAAAGTCCTGGATGCGAAGAAGCGCCCCAAGCGCTGGCAGGAAATCAAGGCCAGCGTCGACGCAGCTTCTTGAGGGGGGACAACTATGGAAAGGCAGCAATCGCCGGGAACGTGCGCCTCTTCTAAGACACTTGGCCCCCGCTTTAATCTACCTCCAATGCTGTCCGCTAGCGGGACGGGCAATTCCCACGAGCGGGCAAAATGGTGCTCTCTTAAACTTACAATTGCCTGTAAAACAATCAATCTAATGTACTTATAGATAGTGTAACACCGGAAGATGGTTTGCGCTATATAGGTCAGGAACAGGAGAGATTATCGCTGTGGATATTGCCCGTCCAGAAGTTAAACGACAAAAGAAAGTCCGCCGTATGGTGTACATCGCTGCGGCTGTAGTACTGATCCCTCTGGTGACGTATGCGTTGTCGCGACTGAAGCCGGCGGCGCCGAGCGTGGACCGCGCGACGGTGTGGACCGACACGGTGAAACGCGGGCCGATGCTCCGCGAAGTACGCGGGCTGGGGACGCTGGTGCCGGAGACCATCCGGCTGATCCCGGCGGCGACGGATGGCCGAGTGGAACAACGCTATCTACTCCCTGGCGTGCCCGTCAAAGCAAACACGGTGATCCTGGACTTGAGCAATCCGGAGTTGCAACAGGCGGCGCTGGATTCGGAGTATCAGTTGCGGGGCGCTGAAGCGGGATTGAACAACACCAAGGCGCAGATGGAAAACCAGTTGATGGACAAGCGCGCGCAAGCAGCGGCGATCCGCTCGGCTTATCACACCGCCGAACTGCAGAAGCATAACAACGAGCAGCTTTATGCGCTCGGCCTGGTGGCGGATTTCATCGTAAAGACTTCGACCGTGCAGGCAGAAGAGCTGGCGAAGCAGAACGACATCGCGGAAAAGCAGGTGGAGACGTTCGCGAATTCGATCGAAGCGCAGATTGCCGTGCAGCAGGCTAACGTGAACGGGAAACGCGCGCTGTACGATCTGAAGCGCTCGCAATTGGACCAGTTGCACGTGCGCCCCGGGATTGACGGCGTGCTGCAGGATCTTTCCGTGGAAGTCGGGCAAAAAGTGACGCAGGGTTCGGTGCTGGCGCGCGTGGCGCAGCCGACGCTGATGAATGCAGAGCTGAAGATTGCCGAGAAGCAGGCAATAGACATTCAGATCCTGCTGAAGGAGACCGTCGATACGCACAACGGAGAGATCCAGCGACACGAGGCGCGCA
>JBGPZR010000205.1:0-4887 GCA_041493845.1 Terriglobia bacterium
ATTGTTTTCCGCTTCTAGGTCAGCATTCCTTCCATGCCTGTGGGGGCGTCCGCAGCGTCGGGTGCCCCTGCAGAATTTCCTCGCCAGTTCACTCGAGAATAGGACGAAGTCCCTCTCTGGAAAAATCGTCTGATTGGGTGAGCCTTTACTAAACTAAAGCTATGTATTTCAATATTTTACAAAAATCAGTAGGAGCGATGCATCGAATTTTGTGGCGCGTGCGTCTAATCCCGTGTTATCTCCCTACTTGGGATCATTGAGGTAGTTATCATGAATCGAAATTCAATAGAGACAGTTGGCATTCGTCTTACCGGCTGGGCGGCGCTGAACCGCGACCCGCTGGATGACCGTGTCGAGTACACGTGTCCGCATTGTGGCGCGCAGGGAGCCAAGGCAGCCCGGCGTCCGCGTTCGGCGTATCACTTCACGGACGGATTCGTGCAGGACCTGCAGGGTGAGGCGACCACGTGCCGCAACTGCAAGCAGTCGCTGCGGGTGACGCCCGTGGTGATGCTGCACGACCAGGACGAGAAGCGCCGCTTCGAAGCCGTTTTCTCGGCGGACCTGGCAGTCTCGAAGAACTAACTCCTCGCATCAGAGCGGGCATGCCCCAACGAAGTCTGCCGCGCAAACAGTGGGTGTGTGCCCAATTCTAAGCCTGCAGGTCCCCTTCTGAATCGAGCAAGAAAAAAAGGGAAGGAGCTTGCGCTCCTTCCCCTGAAGATGGCCCTTGTTTGTAAATCTGCTTCTCACTTCCGCGGCACAATCTAGTCGTGGTCGTGGTAGTAATTGCGATACGCATCGCGATCACGGTCCCCGTCCCGGCGTCCGCCGCGCTCGTAAAGCCGAATCAACTCGCGCCGCTCTTCGTTCGCCTGCCGGCTGTAGTAGCCGTGACGCGCGATTGCGCTGAATCGAATGCGGCAGAACAGACTGCTGCCAACTATTTGTGATCCCAATCGGCGTCAAGCGCCAGGTGGTGCTTTTCCATTTGCGAGCGGACGCGATCGAAGGCTTCGTCCACGCTATCCGCGAACTGCAGCAAACTGTATTCGCGTTCGCTGATCGTGCCGGTGCGAACCATGTAGCGCCAGTTGAGAACTTTGTCCCAATACTTCCGGCCATAAATGAGAATCAGGTGATGCGAGGAGAGTTTATTGGTTTGCAGGAGGGTGAGCATTTCCCAAAGCTCGTCCATGGTGCCAAAGCCGCCGGGAAAAACGATCAGCGCTTTGGCCATCTGCGCGAACCATAGCTTGCGCATGAAGAAATAATGGAAGCAGAAATTCAGCTCGGGAGTGATGTAGGGATTCGAGCGCTGCTCGTGCGGCAATTGGATGCTGAGCCCGACAGAGGAGCCGCCTGCTTCCGCCGCGCCGCGGTTGGCTGCTTCCATGATCCCTGGGCCGCCGCCCGAGCAGATGAGGAAGCGTTTTGGGTGCAAGCCGAGCGTCATGGCCCAGGCGGTGACGCGCCGGGAAAGCGCGCGGGCATCTTCGTAGTAGCGCGACATTTCCACGTTCGAGCGGGCAGCGCGGACCTTTGTGCGCCAGTCGCTGGTGCGCCGGCCGCGCGCCTGGCGCTGCACCTCCCTGAGCTGCGCGAGTGCATGCTCGCGGGAATGGATACGCGCGGAGCCGAACATCACAATCGTATCGGCGACGTTGGCCTGGCGCAGGCGCGTGAGCGGATCGAAATACTCGGCGAGGATGCGCAGCGGGCGCGCGGGGAGACTTTCCATGAACTTTGGCTCGTGGTAGGCCAGCTTCACGTGCGGCAGATGACGGCGATGCTTCATCGCTCCCCCTCGCGGTATAGGCAAACAGCCATTCTAGGAGAACGATGGCAGGAAATGCCAGCCACGCCCCGCACATCGATTCCTCGCATGCAACGCGGCCTCGGGCGGCGCGAATCAGATACACTGAAGACTTCATGGGACGCGTAAGAATCGCGACTGCCGGTCTCTTCCTTGCATTGCTGGCCCTGCTGGCCGGGCCGGCGTGGTGCCAGGAAGCTGCGCCCGGGCCGATCCATCCGCGCGCGGACGCGCCGCCCGAAAAAATACCCGCTGCCGAATTGCAGAAACGTGCCATCCGCTCGCGCGTGATTGAGGTGATTGCGCCGGTCTCTGTGCTCGATCCCAAAGGCGAGATGATCTTGAGCCTCACCAAAGACAACTTCCACATCTACGACAATGGCCTGGAGCAGAAAATCGATCACTTCGACCTGGGGGGCGATTCGCTCTCGATTGTGTTCGTGGTCGAGACCAGCTCGCATATCGAGCCGATGTTCCCGGCGGTGAAGCATACCGGGATCGTCTTCGCGGAGACAGTGATGGGGATGACGGCTGAAGTTGCCATCGTCGGCTACGACGACAGTGTGGACCTGCTGCAGAAATTCACGACCGACAGCGACAGAACGCAGAGCACGATCAATCATCTGCGAATGGGCACGTATGGGAGCAGGCTTTATGACGCCATGCAGCGCGGTATTTCGATGCTCGAGCAGCGCCCCGCGCCGCAGCGGCGCATCATGGTGGTGGTGGGAGAAGCGCAGGACACCGGAAGCGAGAGCAAGTTCGGCGAGGTGCTGCGCGCGGCGCAACTCGCGAACGTGACCATTTACTCGATCGGGCTCAGCACGGCGATGGCGGACCTGCGCGCGAAAATGCAGGAGAAGCCCACGCTCGGCCCGCCGGGAACGTATCCCGTCCCGACGCCGAATGGCCAGCCGCAAACTCCGGACCTCGAACGACAGATGCAGGAGTCCATCGACTACAGCGCGCTGCTCCTCTGGCTGATCAAGACCGGCAAGAACGCGATCGGGCCGAACGCACTCGGGATTGCCAGCAAGGCCACCGGCGGGCTGCACGTGAGCGTGAAGAAGGACGGCTCGATCGAAAAAGCGATGGATGCAATCGGCGGCGAAATCCACGCGCAGTACACGCTGGGCTATCGTCCCTCGAGCGATGTGCCTTACGGCTACCACGAAATTAGAGTGGTCGTGGACCGCCCCGGTGTCAGCGTGCGCACGCGCCCGGGCTACTATCTCGCCCCGCCGGAATCGTAGCGCCTGCACTCTGCTGGCGCGACCAAAACCAAGTTGTCCGCGGGTCATGGCTACTTCTTCTCGGGCCCGGAGGCGCCACCGTTTTCCTCCTCTTCGAGGATGGCGGCGGCAGCGGCGATGCGGTCGCCTTCTTCGAGGCGCAGCAGGCGCACGCCTTGTGTTGAGCGGCCAGCTTCGCGAATTTCCCCAGAATGGACGCGGATGACCTTGCCTTGCCCCGTGATGATCATGACGTCGGAATCCTCGCGCACCTGCAAGGCCGCGACCACCGAGCCATTGCGATCCGTGGTCTTGACGTTGATCACGCCTTTGCCGCCGCGCGAGGTGACGCGATATTCGGCGAGCGGGGTGCGCTTGCCGTAGCCCTTTTCGGCGACGGTGAGCATGAGCGAGGTGAGCGATTCGCGGATTTCATCGCTTTCGAGCTCGTCGAGATTCTGCGTGGTCTTCTTGTACTCCTTGGCGATGATCCCGAAATCGGGCTGCACCGCGTCCATCGAAACGACGTAATCGCCCTTGCCGAGATCCATGCCGTTGACGCCGCCGGCCGCTCGGCCCATCGAGCGGACTTCCGTCTCGCGGAAGAGGATGGCCTGTCCTTCGTGGCTGGCGAGGAAAATCATCTGTTTGCCGTCGGTGAGTTTCGCGCCGATGAGTTCATCGTCGCTATCCAGATTGATGGCGATGATGCCGGAGGGCCGCGGGTTTGAAAATTCCGCGAGTCCGGTTTTCTTCACCGTGCCGTTCTTGGTGGCCAGGAAAACGTAGCGGTCCGCCTCTTCCAGATTGCGTGCCGGGACGACGGCGGTAAGTTTTTCACTCTCCTGGAATTTCACCAGGTTGCCGATCGCTTTTCCACGCGTGGCGGCAGCCGCTTCGGGAATTTCGTACACCTTCAGCCAGTAGACGCGGCCCTTGGACGTGAACAGCAGGATGTAGCTGTGCGCCGAAGCAGTGAAGAAATGCTCGACGAAATCGTCTTCGCGCGTTTTCGCGCCTATGCGGCCCTTGCCGCCGCGCGATTGATGGCGATAAACGTCCACCGAAGTGCGCTTGATGTAGCCCGCGTGGCTGACGGTGATGGCCATCTCTTCGTCTTTGATCAGGTCTTCGAGCTTGATTTCTTCCACGCGGTCAACAATCTGCGTGCGGCGCTCGTCGCCATAGAGTTTCACGACTTCGTGCAGTTCGGCGACGATGACGGCCTTCAATTTCTTCTCGCTGGCCAGGATTTCGCGCAGCTCGGCGATACGGTCGCGAATTTCTTTCAACTCTTTCAGGATGTCGTCAACGGAAAGCTGGGTGAGGCGATGGAGTTGCAATTCGAGGATAGCGTCGATCTGAATGTAGCTGAGGCCCAGCCCATCCCCTGCAGTTGCGGCGGTTATTCCGTATTTCTTGGCGTCGAGCCTGACGCCGCGCATGGTGGTCTCTTTCCCGCCCACCAGGACGCGGACGGATTTGTTTTCGAAGAACCCGTGCAAATTCTCGCGGGCGTTGGCGCGGCTCGCAGACCCACGAATGATCTTAATGACGTCGTCAATGTAATCGAGCGCGATGCGATAGCCCAGCAGGATATGCTCGCGGGCTTCGGCCTTGCGCAATTCATACTGCGTGCGCCGGCGGACCACGTCCACGCGGTGTTCGAGGAAGAGGCGCAGGAGCTCGAGCAGGCCCAGTTCGCGCGGCTGCCCAGCGACGATGGCGAGCAGGATCATGCTGAACGATTCCTGCATTTGCGTGTGCTTGAAGAGGTGGTTGAGGATGATTTCCGGCTCTTCATCGCGCTTCACTTCGATGACGATGCGCATGCCGTCG
>JBGPZR010000099.1:0-7140 GCA_041493845.1 Terriglobia bacterium
CCATGAGAATCGTAATCTGGAGTGGGACCGCGGCGGCGGACGAGTGGAAGTATCGAGCTTTGGTTTTGGTCCGCGATTCCATGCTCCGAATGTTAGAATTTACATTCTTATGAGCTCTGATTCGCTCATTTACGTCAAGGACCTGTGTAAGCACTTCCGCACGTTCCATCGTCGCGAAGGTGTCTGGGGCTCGATCCAGAATCTCTTCATCCGCGACTACAAGACCGTCGCCGCCGTGGATCGCGTCAGCTTCTCGATCGAGCGCGGTGAGATGGTCGGCTACATCGGCCCCAACGGCGCCGGAAAATCCACCACCATCAAGATGCTGACCGGCATCCTGGTGCCCACGAGCGGAGAAATCCGCATCAATGGCTACGTCCCCTCCCGCCAGCGCCGCCAGTATGTGAAAACCATCGGCGTCGTGTTCGGCCAGCGCACGCAGCTCTGGTGGGACATCGCCGTGATCGAATCCTTCAAATTGTTGCGCCGCATCTACGACGTTTCGAAGCGCGATTTCGAAGCGCGCATGGAGCGCTTCGACCAGATATTGAACATTCGCGATTACTTGCACACGCCGGTGCGCAAACTTTCTCTTGGCGAGCGCATGCGCTGCGACCTGGCCGCTGCCCTGCTCCACAATCCCCCGCTGCTCTTCCTCGATGAGCCCACCATCGGCCTCGACGTCGTGGCGAAGGATCACATCCGCCAGTTCCTGCGCGCCATCAACCGCGAATTCCGCACCACCGTGCTGCTCACCACGCACGACCTGGACGACATCGAGGAATTGTGCCGCCGCATCATGATCATTGATCACGGCCGCGTGCTTTACGATGGCCCGCTCGCGGATCTCAAGCAACGGCTGCTCCGCACCAAGCAGATCAAATTCGTCCTGAAAGATCGCGCGCAGGCCAGCGGCATCTCCGCCTTCTGCCGCGATGGCCTCGAAGCGGAACAGGTGGACGAGCTGACCTACCGCATCCGCTTCGACCGCGTAAAGGTCTCGACCTCTGACCTCATCCGCCAGATCCTCGCCAACGTGGAAGTCCGCGACCTGCTCATCGAAGACGAGCCCATCGAAGAAATCGTCAAACGCATCTACGCCGGCCAGGCCCAGCTCGAGGTTCCAGTATGAACGGCTTGGCACAGACGCTTGCTCCCTACGCCGAATTCTCACGCGTCGGCTTCGTCAACATTCTGGCATTCCGGCTGCGCTACTTCACTGGCATCATCACGTATTTTTTGAACGTCACGGTCTACTACTTCATTTGGACCGCCGTCTTTCATTCGACGCAATCCATCGCGGGCTACAACCTGCCGCAGATCATCACCTATGTCAGCGTCGGCTGGATTATCCGTTCGTTCTACTGGAACACGATTGACCAGGAAATGGCCTATGAGGTGATCGAAGGCAAGATCGCCATGGACCTGATCAAGCCCGTTTCGGTGCAATGGATGTGGATTTTTCGTGCCATGGGCGAATCGGCATTTCGACTCGGCTTGCTTACTTTGCCCGTGGCAGTAGTGGTCGCGTTCGTTTTCCCGGTGCAGGGCCCAGCATCGCGCGAGAATTTCCTCCTTTTCATGATTGGCGTCATCGGCAGTTTTTTCATGATGGGCGCGATCAACTTCATGATCGGCACCTGCGCGATTCCGCTGAAATCCATCCTCGCGCTGATTCGCGCCAAATACTGGCTGATTGAGCTGCTTTCGGGTTTGCTCATCCCAGTTTCATTTTTCCCGGAGCGCGCGCAAAAGATCATGGCCTGGCTGCCCTTCAAGCACATCGCCTACACGCCGCTGCAAATTTATCTCGGGAAACTTGATCGCGCCGCCGCCCTGCGCGCCCTCGCCACCCAATGGCTCTGGGTTTTCGCGCTGCTCCTGCTCGCCCATTTCTGGTGGGAACGCGCCTCGCGCAAGATCACTATCCACGGAGGTTAGACGCGCGATGACCACTGGAATGGCTTCGAGCATCCCAGCGCAGGAAAAAACAGGCTTCGCCGGAATCATCGCCGCCACGAAGCGCCATGCGCTTCTCTTGTCCGATTACTTCGCGCAGTACGCCAAAGTTCGCATCAGCTACCGCGGCGATTTCTTCATCAGCCTCGCGACAAGCATGGCCGCCACCATTTTCTCCCTTGGCTTCGTCGTCGTCCTCTTCCAGAAAGCAACGCAGCTGGCCGGTTGGCGTCTTGAAGAAGTGGTCTTCCTGTGGGGCTTCACGCAGATTCCTTATGGCCTGTTCAACGTCATCAGCCTCAACCTCTACGATTTCGGCAACAATTACATCATCGAGGGAAAGTTCGACCGCGTCCTTCTTCGCCCGGTCTCCTCCCTCTTCCAGGTCCTTTTTGAGACCTTCCGCATCGAGTCCCTTCAGGAAGTTGTGACGGGCGCCTTCTGCATGTGGTGGGCATCCCACCGCCTCGGCATTCACTGGACCGCCGGAAAGATCTCGACGCTCCTCTTCTTCGGCGTTTGCGCCGCTATTATTTACGTCTCGATATTTTTGATCTTGAGCACCGTCTCCTTCTTCTGGGAAGACCGCATCGGCGTCCATCCTCCCGTCTGGAACTTGATCGCATTCGGCCGCTACCCGCTCTCGATCTACAGCGGCGTGGTGCAATTCTTCCTTTGCTGGATCATCCCCTTCGGCCTCGCGTCGTTCTACCCCAGCGTTCGCCTGCTGGGCCGCACGGTCACGCCCGAATACCTGCCGCTCGTCCCTGTCGTTGCCGCCGTATTCCTCACCATCGCCATCTCGCTCTGGAATTTCGGCACGCGACACTACTCTTCTACTGGGTCGTGAGAATTTCAGGTAGGAAATAACTAGACGACTTTGAGGATGAGGATGACGCGGTCGTCTTCGTGGGTTCCGCCGCGGGAGAACAAATCCACTTCGGTGAGGACAGACTGCACGATCTCCGGAGCGGGCAGGGCCCGCTCGCGGCCAACCAAGTCCACCAGCCGCTGCTGGCCATATTCATCCTCCGCGGTATTCATAGCTTCCGTGATTCCATCGGTGCAGCCCACAAATATGTCGCCTGGCTCCATGCGGACGTGCCCGCGGTCGTAGTGCTGGCTCGGGAACAGTCCGACCACCATTCCGCCTTCACGCAAATAATCCACCGAGCCGTCGGCGCGCACCACCGCCGGCGGCACATGTCCTGCATTCACGTAGTGCAGCGTCCGGTGTGGCTGGTCCAGCAGCGCGACGAACATGGTCATGAACTTCTGCCCGCGCGTGTCGGTGAGGATCATGTCGTTCAGCGATTCCACCAGCCGCTCCAGCGAATGCAGGTGCGCCAACAGCGCGTGCAGCGTGGCTTGCAGATTAGCCATCACCATGGCCGAGCCCACGCCCTTGCCTTCCACGTCCGCCACCACCATCAGTGTCGTATCCGGCGCCATGCGGATGAAATCGTAGTAGTCGCCGCCGACTTCGAGCGAAGGCCGGTGCGACACGGCAATGTCGAACCCTTCGAGCTGCGGCGGATGCTCCGGCAGCAACCCAACCTGAATGCTCCGCGCCAGCGCCAGGTCGCGCTCCATGCGCTGCTTGTGCAGCAGTTCGCGGTGGAGCTGCGCGTTTTCCAGCGCCAGCGCCACGTGGTCGGAAATGGCGCGCAGCATGCTCTCGTCAGCGTGCGTAAACGCGCCGGTCTTCTTATTCAGCAATTGCAGCACGCCGATTATTTGGCGGTCCTTATTAAGGATGGGCATGCAGAGAAGCGAGTGCGTGCGGAATCCCAGGCGCAGATCCACTTCCGATTCAAAACGCGGATCGGCATAGGCGTCGGCGATGTTTACCGCCTCCCCGTGTTGCGCCACCCAGCCCGCGATCCCGCGACTGATGGGGAGGCGAATCTCCTGCTGGTCGAGACCGAGTCCGACGAGCGACCAGATTTCCTTTCGTTCGTGATCCACCAGGAAAACAGTGCCGCGCTCGGCGCCCGTATGGCGTGTCGTGAGTTGCAGAATGATGTTGAGCAGCTCGGCCAGATCCAGCGTCGAGTTCAGCCGCTTGGTGGCCTCGACAATCGTTGAAAGCTCGATGACCGCATGCCGCCGCTCGCTGCTCTCGAGCGCCACTTCGGCATACTGCCGGAACAAGTCGAGCCACTCGAGTATTGGCGCATCGAGCTTCCCTTTTGCGCAGGCTTCGAGCACGCCGACGGGAGTGTTCCCACGCCCCAGTTTCCAGGCGTGGCTTTTTCCGTTGGCATTCGCAACGCTCTTGCCCCGCAGAATTTCCTCCACATGAGCGGCATTCGCCGCAGGCAGCGCGCCGCTCTCCTGCCAAACGATCGGCTCGCCATCAATGATTCGCCACAGCCGCGCGCCCTTTAGCCGCCCCGGTGCCGCGATCACGCGCACCATCTGCTCTGCCAACTCTCCCGGCTCCGCTTCGGGGTTGAGCATCGCGAACACCTGCTCGAGCGTTTCGAGTGGCGTTGCCGGCGCCACCCTGCTCGCGGTTTTCTTCTTCATGAACTCTGCCCTTTGTGCTGCACCACGAGAATGGTGATGTCGTCGGACTGCGCCGCGCCCTCTGTGAACGCGCGCATCCCCTCGCGGATCGCATCGCCGAGCTGTTCCACCGTCTCTCCGGTAAAGCTCTCCAGGATCCGCCGCAGCCGCGCCTCTTCGAACATTTCATTCTGCGGATTCTGTGCCTCGGAAACTCCGTCCGTGTAAATCACCAGAAAATCTCCCGGCTCAAGCTGGATGCGCGCGCTCTGGTATTCCGCTTCGGCGAACATGCCCACGGGAAAATTCGCTGAGCCAAGTCCCTCGAGCGCTCCTGACTTACGCAGCAGCAGCGGCGGCACGTGCCCGGCGTTCACGTACTCGAATCGCCCCATCTTGTCGAGAATCCCGTAGAAGACGGTGGCATACCGGTCTTCGCCGCTTCGCTCGCACAAATACAGATTCACGCGCGAAAAAACACCGGGCAGCGAAATATCCATCGCTGCGGTGGTGAAAAATACGCCTTGCAGCAGGGTGGCCAGCAGCGCCGCCGAAATTCCTTTCCCCGAAACGTCGCCTACAAAAAATCCGTGGCGCCCGCCGCCCAGCGGGATTACGTCGAAGCAGTCGCCGCCCACCGAGTGGCATGAAAGCGTCGAGCCCGCCACCGCCAGCTCCGGCGTGTTCGGCATCGCTTTCGGAAGCAGCGTATGTTGAATCTGGCTGGCAATTTCGATTTCGTGGTCCAGCCGCGCCTTCGCACGCGACGCGGCAAACAGCCGCGCGTTCTCGATCACCGTCGCTGCTTCCCGTGCCAGCGTGCGCAGCACTTCGCGGTCGAGGTCTGTAAACGCGCTCGACGGCACGTGGCTATCGAGATACAGCACGCCCAGGAGTTCTCCCTGCCGGGTCGAAATGGTCGCGTCGAGCGTTTCGATCACCGGCAGTTTGTCCACCGGGATGGCCACGATGGTGTGCAGTTCGAGCCGCGCGACGCTTTCTCCCGCCGTCATGCCGCCAGTGTCTTCGCCGGTGTCGCTTACGATTAATTCGCGCCGCGAATTCGCCACGCGCTTCACCACGCTCTGCGACACCTGCAACTGGTCCGGGCGCAGAGTTCCGCGCTTTGCGTCTCGCGCCACCACCATCTGCAATTCCGCGCCCGGCGTATTCGCCAGCAGCAGCACGCCGCGCTCCGTCCGCGTCACCTGTATGGCCGCATCCACCACCGCCGTCAGCACGTCCTCGAGCGACAGACCCGTGCCCATCGTCCGCGCCACTTCCAGCAGCACGCCCAGATGGTACAGCTCGCGTGTTCCCGGCTGCGTCGGCGCAGGCGCTTCCACACGCTCAACCAGTTCTTCAATCGTGGCTCCCTCGCCGATAAAAACAAGCCGGTAGGAGTCCGCCATTCCGAAATCGATCTTGTCACTTGGCCGGAGCTCGTGCCGCAGGACTTTCTCGCCGTTTACGAACGTGCCGTGCCGGCTGCCCATGTCCTCGAGCACCCACGAGCCATTCACGGAAATAATTTGCGCCTGCTGCCGGCTGATGCGGCTGTCGCGCACCGTCAATTCATTGCCTGCCTGCCGCCCGATGCGGAATGGGGAAGCAGACAGCGGCACTTCGCGGTGGACGCCGCTCGGTTCGATCACCATCAGTCGGGGAGCTCGTGGCATTTGCTGAGTTTCGCGCCTTGCAGTGAAGGCACGCAGTTCGCCCCCAGAGGCGAATCCAGGACTCGGCACATGGTAGGTAATCTCGCCCCGGAAGTAAATGCCCATCCGATAAGCGAGGCATCCTGCCTCTACTCCCCTCTGGCGGATGAGGAGTCCGTCTGTGCCTCGGCAGGGTTCCAGCTTCACCTTTCTAGCGGCCACCTTCCAGTGGGCAGTGTTTGCTGTGAAGCGCCATCTCGGTCGAGGGGCGAGGATGCACGGTCCTCCGGTGATCCCCTCGCTACTTATAGAGCGGACGCGGACGTCTGACCGCTAGCTGCACAGCCTGTTCTCTCTGTCGCTGGAAATTGCCAATACGCAGAAAATTTCCGCAGCCATTCTTGCGGGCAATTTTCTTTCACCCGCCTCGCTGGATCAGATGCTCGTGAAGGCGCGCGCTGCTGCTGCAACTCTCCCCGCAAACACGAAAAACTAGAAAATGCCGCGGCAAGTGAGACGAGAGCGACGGCTTACGCAGATTTCAGCGAAGGCGGCTGTGTTTCCCAGGCGTTGCTCAGGCGGCGCGTGATTTCACGAAGCCGGACGGCGAGGTCCACAACGGTCTGGAGGCGCTGCGTGTCTGCAGCAGGCAGGCGGTCGCGGTGCGCCAGCACGAGTTCGGCGTTACCCAGGATGCCAGTGAGCGGATTGTTGATTTCGTGGCGCAGGATTTCGGCGCCGTCGGCGGGCAACCCCGCCCACGGCGGGCCGAGTGCGGTTTCCGAACGCTCGGCCCAACGCAGTCTGCGTTCGATGAGACTCATGGCGAGCGGAACGAAATCCCCGGTGCGCGCGACGAACTCCAAGTCGCCCTCAGCGACCAGGCGCGAAATATCGGCCCGGTGTTCGATGGCGCCGAGCAGGATCACGGGTGCTCTTCCAGTGAGCTGGCGTAGCAGCTCGATCAGCGGGGCGCCCTGCAAGATGGCTTCGTCCAGAAAGATTGCGCGGG
>JBGPZR010000006.1:0-15250 GCA_041493845.1 Terriglobia bacterium
ATGATGATTCCGAGCATGGTCAGGATCGTCCGCATCTTGTTGCGCGCGAGCGCCCGGAGCGCCACGCGAATAACTTCTCTGGGGTTCATCGTTCCGCTACCTCGGCCCTCCACCACCGCCGAAGGTGGGGGGTCTCTGCTGTCCGGACGGCGGAGTTGCGCCGCCCTGCTGGCTGTTGATCACCAGGTCGTTTTCATGCAAATCGCCCTTGAGCAATTGCGTGCTATTGAAATCCGTGATGCCGCATTGGACAGCGAGCGGAACCGGCTTCTTGTCCGGGCCCAGTTTCCAGACGACTTGCCAGCCGCCGAGATGGGTGGTGGAGGCCTCGCGCGAAATATTGTACTGCTTGTAAAGCGCCTGCAATTGGGCGCGTGGCATATCCGGCGTGAAAGTGAGCGCGGTATTGGGGATCAGGATGACGTTTGTCGCGTTCCCAGTCGGAATCGTGACGTAGGCGGTCTCACCCGGGCGAAGTTTCTCGTCAGGATTTTCAAAGTCAATGATCGTGTCGTAGGTCACCACGTTCTGCACGGAGTAAGCATTCAGACGCACGGCACTCACGCGGCCGTGGAATAGCTCAGTGGGGAATGCGTCAACCTGAAATGAAACGACAATGCCTACCTGGATGCTGCCTGTATCAGATTCATCGGTCTTGGCGTATACCAGCATTCGTTTTAAGTCCTGGGCGATGGTGAAAACATTCGGCGCCTGGAGCGAGGCTGCCACGGACTGCCCCACGTCGATACTGCGCGCAACCACCGTGCCATCAATGGGCGAAACGATGGTGGTGTATTTCAGGTTCGTCTCGGCTTGCCTCAACGCGCCTTCCATGGCGGTGACCAGCGCACCGGCTTGCGCCAGTTGCGCCCTGGCCTGTTCCAGCGCGGCGGCTGCCGAGTTGACGTCCGCTACCGCCTGGCCCAGCGTTGACTGTATCAATTCGTTCGCATCGGACGAAACGATTCCGGAGGCAAACAAATCCTGGGAACGCTTCGCGGTGGCTTGCTGATACTTCACGTTGGCCTGCGTCTTGGCCAGGTTCGCCTGGTCCACCCCGACGTTGGCTTGTAAGGTCACGAGATTGGCCTTGGCGTTTTGTAGATTTCCTCGCGCGGTGATTACCTGGGCTTCGTAAATGGCAGGGTCGAGCTGAGCCAGCACCTGTCCGTTCTGCACGCGCGTGTTGAAATCCGCGAAAATATACTGGACGGTTCCGGAAACGTAGGAGCCGACCGGGACGGTGGTCAGCGGGTTGATTGTGCCGGTGGCCTGGAACGAGGCATGGATATCGCCGCTTCTTGCCGCGGCCGTGACGTACGTTGGTGTGTTCGAGCGAGTGCGGTAGTAATAAATGCCGGCAAGCAGGAGCACGAGGGCGACTGCGCCGAGCAGGTAGATCTTCTTGTGCAGTGCGTACGATTCACGTAGCGACATGGATCTCTGCTTTCGCGGGAATAGTGGCTGGCCAGTAGCATAAACCGGGGCCCGGGGCTTTTCCCCTTCCATTAATAAGGACGCATGCCCCGCCGGACCGGTTTCCGTCGAGCAGCCGACGCCATTCTACCAGCCTTGTGTTGCATGCGCTGTTCATCTGGCACAAGGCTCCGTGTTAGAGTGAGCGGCTCGGGAAATCAGCGGTGGCCGAGATTCACGGGAGGGGAAGTGGCGTATCGAGATCTGCGGGATTTCCTGCACAAGCTGGAGAAAAAGGACGAGCTGAAACGCGTCTCGACGGAGGTGGATCCCGTTCTTGAGATCACGGAGATTTCGGATCGCGTTGTGAAGGCTGGCGGGCCGGCGCTTCTCTTCGAGCGGCCGAAGGGATCGCGAATTCCGGTGGTGACAAACCTGGTGGGCACGGAGCGCCGCATGAATCTGGCGCTGGAGGTGGAATCGCTGGAGGAGGTCGCCAGCCGCGTCCGGTCGTTCATTGATGTGCAATCGCCGCAGGGTTTGCTCGAAAAAGTGAAAATGCTGCCGAAGCTGGCGGAGCTCGGATCGTTTTTCCCGAAGTCGGTGCGCAGCGGCGAATGCCAGGAAGTGGTGCGCACAGAGAACTTTTCGCTGGACGAATTTCCAATCCTGCAGTGCTGGCCGCAGGATGGCGGGCGCTACATCACCTGGCCGATGGTGATCACCAAGAATCCGGAAACGGGGAAGCGCAACGTGGGCTGTTACCGGATGCAGGTGTTCGATGAGCGCACCACCGGGATGCACTGGCAAACACAGAAACACGGCGCGGAACATTTCCGGAGCGCGCGCTCGAAGAACCGCGAAGGCAGACTGGAAGTAGCGGTGGCGATTGGCGCGGACCCGGCAACTGCGCTGGCGGGAATCCTGCCCGTCCCGCCCGACATGGATGAGTTTCTCTTCTCAGGGTTCCTGCGGCGCGACGCGGTGGAACTGGTGACATGCAAGACGGTGGACTTGGAAGTGCCCGCGAATGCGGAAATCGTGCTCGAGGGATATGTGGAACTCGGCGAGATGCGCACGGAAGGTCCGTTCGGGGACCACACCGGGTTCTACTCGCTGGAAGGGCAGTTCCCTGTGTTTCACATCCAATGCATCACGCATCGAAGGGACCCGCTGTACCTGACGACCATCGTGGGACCGCCGCCGCAGGAGGACTATTTCATCGGCCACGCTATCGAGCGGATTTTTCTGCCAGTCATGAAGATGCAATACCCAGAAATCGTGGATGTGGCTATGCCGGCGGAGGGGATTTTCCAGAACTTGATGATCGTTTCGATCCGCAAGAGCTATCCCGGCCAGGCGCGGAAGATCATGAACGCAATCTGGTCGCTGGGGCAGGCCATGCTTACGAAGGTGGTGCTAGTGGTGGACCACGACGTCAACGTGCAGGACGCGCGCGAGGTGGTCTGGAAGGCCCTCTGCGCCATTGACCCTGAACGGGACATCCAGTTCGTGCTGGGCCCGGTAGATACGCTCGACCATGCCGCACGGCGGCAGGACTTCGGCTCGAAGATGGGGATTGACGCCACTCGAAAATGGCCCGAGGAGGGTTATGAGGGGCGATGGCCGGATGAGATTAAGATGGATGCAGCCACACGGAACCGCGTGGACGCAATTTGGCATCAGCTCAAGCTAGACGGCACGAAGAAAAAGTAAACTGATGCTGCTGTTCGAGGAGCACCCGCAACCGGCGTCCATTCGCCACGCAGGGACGCCTTAAATCCCCCTACCTGTACTTTCACCTGTCCTTCTCCTCAACCTGTCCTTTCGGACTGGGTTTTAACCAAAAGCACACACAGGAAACACGTTGCTTGACAGTCTCTGCCGTGGATGTAATAAACGGAGAAAGGAATACGTACCGGCAGTATCAGTAGTAATGGACCGCAAGCGCTTGCGAAGGCCTTTTGGGGTGAGGGGCTGAAAGAAAAGCAAAGGGCATTTGGGGCCATTCAAGAAAAGCCAAGCAGAGAACTGAAGCGGAAACCGTCCTGCGAAGCGGGACGGGGTGAGGAGTGAGGGGCCGCGCGATGTTCAATCTGGGGAAAACGAAATCATTAATCGGCTTGGATATCGGCTCCAGCTCTGTAAAAGCTGTCGAGCTGAAGAAGACAAAGACAGGGTACGAGCTGGTGAGCAACGGGCTCGAGGCTCTGGCTCAGGACACAGTGGTGGATGGCGCGATCATGGACGCCCCGTCGGTGGCCGAAAAGATTATCTCGATCTTCGAGAAGCAGAAGATTAAGACGAAGGACGTGGCCACGTCGGTTTCCGGCCATTCGGTGATCGTCAAGCGCGTGAGTATGCCCTTGATGACCGAAGAAGAGCTGTTCGACCGGATTCAAGCCGAAGCGAGCCAGCACATCCCCTTCGACATTGCCGACGTCAACCTGAGCTACCAGTTGCTGGAAGCCACCGAGAACCAGATGGCCGTGCTGCTGGTGGCGGTGAAGAAGGACACGATTCTGAACCACACAACCGTGCTGGCGCAGGCGGGGAAGACTCCCGTAGTGGTGGACATCGACGCCTTCGCTCTGCAGAACTGCTTCGAGGTGAACTACGAACCCGATCCCTCGCAAGTGGTGGCGCTGCTGAATGTGGGCGCGAGCGTGATGAACATCAATATCGTGCGCGGGTGGACGCCGCTGTTCACGCGCGACGTCTCCGTCGGCGGCAACCAGTATACGGACGCGCTGCAGAAGGAACTGGACCTGAGCTTCGAGGATGCCGAGAAGCTGAAGATGGGCGGGACCCTGGCGGGGGTCAGCGAAGAGCAGCGCACGGCAATCCTGCGGTCGGTTTCCGACATTCTGATTCTGGAGATCCAGAAGACGTTCGATTTCTTCCGCGCTACGGCCAGCGGCGAGAACATCCGCCGCATTTATGTTGCCGGGGGGACGGCGCGGGTTCCGGGGTTGCTCGACTTGCTGAAGGAAGAATTCGCCATGCCGGTCGAGGAGCTGTACCCGTTCCGAAAAATCGCAATCAATCCTGGGCGTCACGATGAAAGCCAGTTACGGGAGTTGGCGCCGCGCCTGGCAATCGCTGTGGGCCTGGCGCTGAGGAGCTTTGACACGCCATGATCCGGATCAACTTACTGGGGCAGGCTCGTCCGAAGGCCGCCAAGAAGACAGTGCCGCTGGAGGCTACCGTCCAGTTGTTGTTCCTGGCAGTAGCGCTGGGACTGGCGCTGGTGATTCTGTCGGTAACGTATCTCCAGCAGAAGAAACAATTGGACACCGTAAACAAGAAAATAAACGATCTGCGCGCGGAGAAAGCCACGTTGCAGCAGATCAAGGCAGACGTGGACCGGTTCGAGAGCCAGAAGGGCGAGCTGCGACACCGCATCGACGTAATCGAGACATTGCAGAAGAACCGCACCGGCGGCCAGGAACTGCTGCAGATGGTGGCGAACACGGTGGTGCGCGTGGATTCGCTGTGGCTAACGTCACTGGAGCGCAAGGGCGATTCCCTGGATATCCAGGGGCAGGCCGGCTCGATCAATGCCGTCGCGAATTTCATTACCCAACTCAAGCGTTCTGGATACTTCGGGAAGGTGGAAATCAAGGAAGCCAAAGAAACCGACATTGTGAAGACGGCCCAGACCTTCGGATTTTCAATGACCGCTGACGTGGTGCACGCGCCACCGCCCGCGGGTGCGGCCCAAGCGCAGCCCACCGGCACGACCCCGCCAGCGCAGCCTGCGGCCAAGGGGAGGAGCTAGCGATGGCGACCGCATTTCGTGATTGGCCCTGGCCTCTGCAAGCCCTCTTCTATATAGGGCTGGCGGTTGTGGTGGTGCTGGGAGGCTTTTATGTGCCGATGTCTCCGGTGCGGAACGTCCGGGCGGACCTGGTAACGGCGCAAGCGACTTTGAAACCTTTGCAGACGGAAGTGGAGAGCCTGCGCGTGTACAAACAGCGGAGAGCCGAACTGCAATCGGAGATGGACGCGCTGCAGAAGCAGCTCGCCACGTTGCAGACGATCGTTCCGGAAGAGAAGCAGGTGGATCAGTTCATTCTGATGATTCAGGCAGCGGCCGCCAGCTCGGGAGTCTCGATTCGGAAGTTGGCAGCCAAGCCGGTTGCGAACAAGCCGTACTACTTCGAGATGCCGTTTGATATCGAAGCGGACGGGCCGTATTTCGCGGTTCTGGACTTTTTCGCGCGGATGGGACGGTTGTCGCGGATCATCAATGTGGGCGACCTGAAGCTTTCGGGAATCTCCGGCAAGAGCAGCAATTTCCACATGGCGCCGGGAACTTCGGTGACGGGAACATTCACGATAACAACCTTCTTCACGCAAGCGGCAGAACATCCACCGGCCACAACTCCTGCTGCCGCGACGGCAAAACGGTAAGGCGATGACGATGACACTGGCAAAGACATCCGCAAGAATGTTGGCAGTGCTGGCAATGTCACTTTGCCTCGTCTCCTGGGCAGGGGCGCAGGCCAAGCCGGCCAAGAAGCCGGCGGGCAAGGGGAAGGCGGCGGCAGCGAAGGCCGCACCCGCGGCTACGGCGCCGCAACCGAATACGGGCGCAGCTCCGGACGCAGCCAAGACGGAGCCGGTAGTGGCCAAGCGCGATCCATTTGAGCCGCTTGTCAACGAAAAGCAGCCCACCCATGGACCTTTGCCGCCGGGAAAAGCGGGCTTGATAATCGCGAGCGTGCACGTGGAGGGCGCCGTGCGAATGCCCAGCGGGATGATCGCGGTGGTTTCGAATCCAGAGCAGCGGGTGTACTTCATCCGCGAAGGCGACCGGTTGTACGACGGCGAAGTGCAGAAGATTGGTTTGGATGGCGTGACATTCAAGGAAAACTCAAGGGATGCGTTCGGGAAGTCGGTGGAACGAATCGTGACGAAACGAATTTATCCGAGTGCAGGAGAGCAGCAATGAGGATCATGTGGCGGGCGTGGGGGCTGACGGCGCTGATAGCGGCCAGCCTGATTCTGACGAGTGGAGCACTGTCGGCGAACGACGGGCCGGTGGTGCATGTGAAAGCGGTGGTGAAGGACGGGACCGTGCGGCTGGAAGCACAGGCCAACGGCCCCTTCGAATACACCACCTATCGCCCCAGCGAGAGCCTCTACGTGCTCGACCTGAGCGGAGTGACGGCAGGTGACCAGGCCGGCGCGCGCGTGGTGGCTTCTGACCTGATCAAGAGCTATCGCTTGATTGCTTACGCCTCGGGGCAAAAGCCGGTGGTCCGCCTGGAGATTTTGCTGAGCCAGGGCGTCGAACCGCGCCTCGAGCGGAAAGATTCACAGGATCTGACGCTGGTGGTGTCGCGGACATCCGGCACGGCCGCTCCGGCCATTGCGCCCGTGAAAGTCAAATCGGAGAGCACCAGAACGCCAGGCGCCACATTCGAATCCATCAATCAGGTGAAGCTTGCTCAGAATGGCGAGCAGACGGAAGTAAACGTGATCGGCTCGGGCCATCTGACTTATCATGCAATACGCCTGCAGAACCCGGACCGCCTGGTGTTGGATTTTGCCGGGTCGCATTTGAAGACTTCAGAAAAACAGATCGCCAGCAATCTTGATCCGGTGCGTGAAATCCGGCTGGCGCAATTCAGCCCGGAAGTTTCGCGCATCGTGATCGATCTGCGCGAACCCGCGCGTTACAACATCAACGCGACGGGCAACTCCGTCACCGTGGCATTTGCTCCGAAAACTGCTGCGAAGGGCGGAGCCGTGAAATCAACGCCCACCGAACAGCCCTCGAATCTGACGACCACCAAAGCAGAAGCGCGGCAAAATGCGCCGGTCGGGACAGCAGCGGCAACGCCGGCCAGCATCCCGGCGCCTGCTGCGGTTCTTCCCGCGGCATTGACGCAGACAACTGCCATGCTGGCAAGCCCGGCAGCCGAGACGGAAGCCAAGGCATCTACTCCGGCACCTGCTGCGGAAGCACCGGCGGTTCCCGCTGCGCAGCCGGCCGCTGCTAAAGAGACACCGCATCCGCTTGTGAATGGGCAGAGCCCCGCACCGGCGCCATCCGGAAAGTACTCGGGCGAGCCGATTTCGGTAAACCTGAAGGACGTTGACCTGCGCGACTTCTTCCGCCTGATCCATGAGATCAGCGGTCTAAACGTTGTGGTGGACCCGGCGGTGAAGGGAAACCTGACGATCGTCCTCGACGACGTGCCGTGGGACCAGGCGCTGGACATCGTGCTGAAGAACAACAGCCTGGATAAGCAGTTGGACGGCAATGTCCTGCGCTTGGCAACCAAGGAGACGCTGAAGAAGGAAGCCGAGGAGAATCGCGACCTGGCTAAGGCGCAAGCAGAGGCGGCGGACGTGGTGACCACGACGCGCGTCCTGAGCTACGCGAAAGCCGGTAGTATGGTCGCGACGCTGAAGAAATTCCTCTCTTCACGCGGTGATATCTTGGCCGACGCCCGTTCGAACACACTGATCATTCGGGACATTCCCAGCGTGCTGCCGGTGCTCGACAACCTGATCCGCCAGCTCGACCGCAAATCGCAGCAGGTGGAAATCGAAGCGCGGGTAGTGGCGGCAAACCGCAACTTCTCGAGTGAAATTGGCACCCAGTTCGGCGCTGCCTCGGCCTTCAACGGCATCGGAAGCGTCCTGAGTGGTACTGGCGGGGTAGGCACCAGCCCGGTGACCCGGAATTTCCCGCCACTGCCTGCTCCTCCGGTGATCGTCGGCTCAGGCGGCTCAACGGCCACCAGCGGTGCGATACCGCTGAACTCGAACCTGGGCGTGGGCAGCCCCACCAGTGGCATCAGCTATTCGTTTGCCGCGAAGAACTTCGCCCTCGATTTCATCATCACCGCCGCGGAACAGAGAGGCGTAGGCAAGCTGCTCTCAAAACCCAAGGTGATCACCCAGAACAACGAGAAAGCGACGGTCAAGCAGGGTACCAAGATCCCTGTCCAGACCATCGTGAACAATACGGTTTCCGTTCAATTCGTGGACGCGGTGTTGCAGCTGGAGGTGACGCCGCAGATTACGGCCGACGGCACCATTTTCATGGACGTGGTGGTGACGAACGACCAGATTGACCAGGCCATTCCGCGCGTCCAGGGTATCCCTGCCATTGATACCCAGGCGGCGGAGACGAAAGTGCTGATCGCCGACGGTGGCACAGTGGTCATTGGCGGAATCATCGTTTCGAACCAGCAAACCGCCGTGGAACAGGTGCCGTTCTTCGGCAGCCTGCCTGCCATCGGCAACCTGTTCAAGCACACGACGGTTAGCTCGAGCTCACAGGAATTGCTCTTCTTCCTGACGCCGCGCATCCTGCCGATCTAGGGTTCGCACGCAGTGTAGTGGGGGACCGACGGCCAAACGTGGTGCGAAATACGGGTCATGAAGTTTCAAGCCGGAGCCGAATAGATCGGCTCCGGCTTTGTTTTTCCCACCTTCACGCCGATGCTTTTTTGGTCTCCCATCTTCCCAACATCCAGTACCTCTGCGGCTTTACGGGCAGTGCAGCGCTGCTGCTGGTGGAATCGTCAGGGAGCACGCTCTACACGGATAGCCGCTACACGCTGCAAGCCCGCGAGGAGGTCGCCGGCGCGCATGTGACAATCGCCAAGCGCGGGCTGATCCATGCGCTGGGGAGGGACTTGCGGGCGCGTCGCGGCCGCAGGCGCGTGGCTTACGCTCCCACGCAGATCACAGTCACACAGAAGGGAGCCCTGGAAACGGCGACGGGAAGCTGTGTCCGATGGGTGGGTGGGGGCGACATGATCGAGCGTCTCCGCGCCGTGAAGGATGGCGCGGAATTGGCGGCCATGCGTGAAGCCGCGATACTCATCAGCGAAGTAGTGGCCGGGGTAATCCCCTCCATCAAACCGGGTATTACGGAGCTCGAAATAGCCGCGGAGATCGAGTACGCCATAAAGCGAAAGGGCGGAAGCGGTACATCGTTTGAAACCATCGTGGTTTCGGGGCCGCGGTCTGCATGGGCGCACGCCCGCCCTACGTCCAAGCCACTCAGGAAAAACGAGTTGGTCGTCCTCGACCAGGGTGCTATACTTCGCGGCTATTGCAGCGATTTGACTCGCACCGTCTTCCTGGGACGCGCAAGTGCGAAGGTACGGCGCATGTACCGCGCCGTCCTGGAAGCCCAGGAAGCAGCCAGAAATGCCATTAGGCCCGGCGTGACGGCTGGTGACGTGGACGCGGCGGCGCGGCGAGTGCTGCAAGGCTACGGTCTGGCGAAATATTTCACTCATAGCACCGGCCATGGTCTGGGTTTGGAAATTCACGAGATGCCGCGATTGGCCCGGGGCGAAAAGACGCTGCTGGAAGAAGGAATGATTGTCACCCTTGAACCCGGGGTATATGTGGAGGGGCTGGGCGGGATCCGCATCGAAGACGAAGTGGTGATTACACCTACCGGCGCAGTGAATTTGACGAATGCGCCGCGGGAATTTCTCGAACTCTAAATGGCGAAGAGAACGAACCCAAAACCACCCACAGGCAAGCAAACCCAGGGTGTGGACCTGGCGGAAGTCGAGCGCCTGCTTGCCTTCATGGACAAGCACAGCCTGGAAGAGTTCGACTACGAACGCGACGGCATGCGCATCCGATTGAAAAAGCCCTCCACACATGCCCAGGGCGCGTTCCGGGCCTTTCCAGCCCCCGAAATACACGTGGCGGGCGGTAGCCCCCCAGCGGAACACGCAGCGCCTCCAGCGAGCGCCACTGCCGCCCCACGGGAAGCAGCCGCCGACGCCGGACGTTCAGAGGACCTGCACGTGGTGAAATCTCCCATTGTGGGAACCTACTATGCTTCGGCGAGTCCCGGGTCCGAGCCGTTTGTGACGGTGGGCGCGCACGTGGAAGCCGGGCACGTACTTTGCATCATCGAGGCCATGAAGTTGATGAACGAGATCGAATCGGAAGTGGCAGGAGAAGTGGTGCGGATATTTGTAGAGAATGGCCAGCCGGTGGAATATGGTGAGCCGCTGTTCGGCATCCACCCGCACCGGAAGAAGTAAATCTTCTTGCTCCGAGCTAAATGTTCCGAAAAATTCTGATCGCCAACCGCGGCGAAATTGCTCTGCGAATCCTGACCGCTTGCAAAGAGCTTGGCGTTCGCACCGTTGCTATCTATTCAGAGGCTGACCGCAACGCGCTGCACGTGCGATTTGCGGATGAAGCAATCTGCATTGGCCCGCCGCGCAGCAGCGAAAGCTACCTGAACATCCCGTCGGTAATCAGCGCCGCCGAAATCGCAAATGTGGACGCGATTCATCCCGGCTACGGCTTCCTTTCCGAGAACGCAAATTTCGCCGAGGTCTGCGAGGCCTCGCACATCACCTTCATCGGGCCATCTCCTGATTCCATCCGCCTGATGGGCGAGAAGGACAAAGCTCGCCAGGAAATGGCGGCGGCAGGCGTTCCGATCATTCCCGGCAGTTCGGGTATCGTGCCGGACGAAGATGCGGCCAGGAAGGTTGCGGCGGAAATCGGTTACCCGCTGATCATCAAAGCGGCGGAAGGCGGGGGCGGGCGGGGCATGCGCGCGGTGCGCGAGAAGGGCGAATTGATTTCCGCGTTTCAGACCGCGCGAAGCGAGGCCGAACAAGCGTTCGGCAGCCCGAATGTTTACATCGAAAAACTGATCGAGCGGCCGCGGCACATCGAATTCCAGGTGCTGGGCGACCGGCATGGCAACGTGATGCACCTGGGGGAGCGGGAATGCTCGATCCAGCGCCGCCACCAGAAGTTGCTGGAGGAATCTCCTTCGACCGTTGTGGATGCGAAGACGAGGAAGAAGATTGGCGACCAGGTGGTGAAGGCTCTGCAGAAAATCGGCTATTCCAGCGCCGGGACGGTGGAATTTCTGCGCGAGGAATCCGGCAAGCTCTACTTCATCGAGATGAACGCGCGCATTCAGGTGGAGCATCCCGTGACGGAAATGGTGACCGGCATAGACCTGGTGAAATCGCAGATTCGAGTGGCCGCCGGCGAAAATCTGGCCGATGTGGTGGGGCCGGTGGAGTTTCGCGGCCATGCGATTGAATGCCGGATCAACGCCGAGGACCCGGTGACGTTTACTCCCTCCGCAGGGCGCATCACCGCTTTCCGTGTGCCGGGCGGTCCGGGGATACGCGTGGATACGGCGGCCTATTCCGACGCCGTGATTCCGCCGTACTACGATTCGCTGATTGCGAAGATTATCGCGCATGGGCGCGATCGCGCGGAAGCCATTGCCCGGATGTACGGCGCGCTGGGCGGCTTTGTGGTGGAAGGCATCAAGACCACGATTCCTTTGCAGAAGCAGATTCTGACCGACCCGGATTTTGTGGCTGGAAATTTCGATACACACTTTCTCGAGCGGTCTTCCGTCGCGGCAGGAAAATAGCCCGGAGACAGGGATTGTTTCCAGCGCTCTACGCCATCCTTGATGCCAGCCAGGCAGGCGGGGCGGACGCTTCCCTCGCGCGGATTTTGGCCGGCGCGGGCGTCGAATTGATTCAAATCCGCGACAAAAAAGCCTCCACACGAAAAATTTACGATGCCTCGAAAAGGCTGGCGGAAACTCTGGCTCCCGCTGGAGTGCGCATCATCGTCAATGACCGCCCCGACATCGCCGCGATGATTGGTGCGGGCGGCGTACACGTTGGCCAGGAAGACTTGCCAGTGGAAGCCGCCCGGAAAATCTGTGGAAGCGCCCGCTGGGTAGGAGTTTCGACACACAACTTGGAGCAATTGCGCGAGGCGAGCCGTACTTCGGCGGATTATATAGCCGTGGGGCCCATCTTCCCGACGGCCACAAAAGAGAACCCCGACCCGGTGGTAGGGCTGGAGTTTTTGCGCGCGGCGCGTCAATTGACCAAGAAATCTCTAGTAGCGATTGGCGGTATCACCATAGAATCCGCCGAGGCGGTGTTCGGCGCGGGGGCGGATTCAGTGGCGGTGGTGCGGGATCTGGTTGAGGCAGGCGATCCGGCAAAACGTGCTCGTGAGTACCTGGCGATTGCCGCGCGTGTGCGTCCGGCGCGGAGCTGAGGCGAAAACAGTGGCTGAGCAGGCGAAGAACATTGGGGCCATTGCCGCCGGCGAGCAGAGCGAGCTCGTCAAGGGCTTGGGCCTATTCGATTCGACCATGATCGTGGCCGGGTCCATGATCGGCTCCGGCATATTCATCGTCTCCGCCGACATCGCTCATCAGGTGCAGAGTCCTGCGCTACTGCTGATCGTCTGGATCGTCACCGGGGTGATGACTTTGATCGGCGGGCTGAGCTACGGAGAACTGGCTGCGGCGATGCCGCGGGCCGGCGGGCAATATGTCTATCTGCGCGAGGCGCTGGGGCCCATCTGGGGGTTTCTGTTTGGCTGGACCATGCTGCTGGTGATCCAGACGGCCACGATTGCAGCGGTGGGCATCGCCTTCGCAAAGTTCACGGCCGTCATGATTCCGTGGTTCTCGGCTTCGGCGTGGATTTGGAAGCTGGGGACATTCGGGCCGTGGCACCTGTGGTTTGGCGTGCTCGGTCCGTACAACGTCGGGCTGAACCACCAGAACCTTCTCGCCATCCTCTCCATCGTGCTGATCACCTGGATCAATACGCGCGGGCTGCGGCTGGGGTCGCTGGTGCAAAATATTTTCACGGTGACAAAGATCGGGACTCTCGCCGGGCTGGTGTTGCTGGGGTTCTGGTTCTCGACCTCCCATGCTCAGACAGTGAACTTCACGAATTTCTGGCGCAACGCGGGACTGGGGATCATGCATCCTTATCCGCCGGGCGACCCGGCATGGATGATTGGGACGATCACGCTGGTAGGTGTGGCGATGGTGGGCGCGTTATTTTCCGCGGACGCATGGAACAACATCACGTTCATTGCGGCCGAGGTGAAAAATCCGAGCCGGAATCTTCCCCTGGCACTGGCGCTGGGCACGGGCATCGTAATCACACTCTACACGCTTGCGAACGTCGCCTACCTGAAGGTGCTGCCGATTTCCGGTGACCCGCATGGAGCGACCGCCATCGCGCGTGGAATTGAGTTCGCGGCTGATGGGCGCGTGGCGACCGCCGCCGCCGAAGTGATATTCGGCTCGAAAGCCGCCATCGTAATGGCGGTTGCGATTCTGATCTCCGGATTCGGCTGCAACAATGGCCTGATTCTGTCCGGCGCGCGCATTTATTACGCCATGGCCAAAGACCGCCTGTTCTTTGCATCCGTGGGAAAAGTAAATCGCCACCATGCGCCGAGCGCCGCGCTGGTGGTGCAATGCATCTGGGCGGCGGTTCTTTGCCTTTCCGGGACATACAGCCAACTGCTCGACTTCCTGATTTTTGCCGTTCTGATTTTTTACATCCTCACGCTCAGCGGGCTTTTCCTGCTGCGCTGGAGGCGTCCGGACATGGAGCGGCCGTATCGCGCATTCGGCTACCCGTTTCTGCCGGCGCTGTACCTGGTGATGGCGGTGTTCATAGAAATCCAATTGTTGCGCTACAAGCCGCAGTACACTTGGCCCGGGCTGATTATCGTCATGCTGGGTGTGCCGGTGTATTTTGTATGGAAGTGGGCGGGTTCGGCGGAAAGCAATGGCGGGACGGCTTAAGCGATAGAGTTCGAACGAGCACCTTCATTGAGGGAGGGTGATTGCGCATGGGCAATCTGATGGCAAAGAAGCCGATGGACTGGCTGCTGAACGAAGCCAAAGCCACGGGCGAGCACACGTTGAAGCGCACGCTCGGGCCGCTGTCGCTGACGGCGCTCGGCGTTGGCGCGATTATCGGCGCGGGCATCTTCGTGCTGTCTGGTCTGGGCGCGCACTACGCCGGGCCGGGGCTGATGCTTTCTTTCGTCATCTCGGGCATGGGATGCGCGTTCGCGGGGCTGTGTTATGCCGAATTCGCGGCGATGATTCCGCTGGCGGGCAGCGCTTACACCTACGCGTATGCGGCCCTGGGTGAGTTTGTCGCGTGGATCATCGGCTGGGACCTGACGCTTGAATACGCGATGGGCGCGAGCACGGTGTCATCGGGCTGGTCGAACCACTTCATCGAGTTCCTGAATATTTTCCATCTCAGAATGCCGCTGTGGCTCGCCTATGACCATTGGACGGCGCTGCGAACGGCGCAGAACATCGTGGCGCGGCAAATGGCGCACAGTTCAGACCCGAGCCTCATGGAGGGGACGCAAGCCTTCCTGACGAAAGTCGGAGACATTATCAGCGCGCAATCGCCCCAACTGCTGCAGCGGGCGCACGACCTGGTGGGCGCGCCGAGGCTGTTCGGGGTGGAGGTTGGATTTAACCTGCCGGCATTTTGTATCGCGCTGGTGATCACCACAATTCTGGTGATCGGGATACAGGAAAGTGCCACTTTTAACGCCGGGATCGTCACCATCAAACTGGGAGTAGTTCTTTTTATTATCTTGCTGGGGATGCGTTATGTGAATCACGACAACTGGGGCCACGATTGGTCCACGTTCGCGCCCATGGGCTTCTCCGGAATCGGGGCTGGAGCGGCTTACATCTTTTTCGCGTACATCGGGTTCGACGCCGTCTCGACCACGGCGCAGGAGGCGAAAAATCCGCAGCGCGATCTGCCGATCGGCATCATCGCCTCGCTGGTGGTTTGCACGATCCTCTACATTTTGGTGGCAGCCGTGCTGACCGGCATGGTGCCCTGGAAAGAAATCAACATCGAAGCGCCGCTGGCCGTTGCATTCCTCGACCGCGGATTGACGAAAGCTTCGTATCTGATCACTGCGGGGGCCCTGGCTGGTCTGACGAGCGTGATGCTGGTGATGCTTTTGGGCCAGACGCGAGTGC
>JBGPZR010000230.1:0-4438 GCA_041493845.1 Terriglobia bacterium
CTGAAGACATAAAATCGCTCGCCCACCGGGACGTCGTAGTCCTTGTGTCCCCTGTACAGGGACGACTCCAGCCCATGAACCTCCGTCGAAGCAAGTTGCGCGCGATCGATGGATGCGGCCAATCCCGGCCGCTGCACCACCACCACAATTCCCGCGCGGCGGACCTCCGTCGCAGACCCGATCCCCATGGCGTGCTTCCCCACGATCGATGGGTAGTATGTCTGCGTCAAAATCTGCTCCAGCACCTCGCGCTGGTCCGGCGGCGCCGCATTCTGCTGCCCCCAGCAGGGACCGGCAGAGAAAATCAGGCATACCAGGAGTCCAATCAGCAGTCGTGGCGACAAGTCGTTTCTCCTCTCAAGCACGCGAGGAAGTATAAGACCCCTCCTCCATCCCCACAAGACTTGCCTCATCAGAGGATAAATTCCTTCCGCAAGTTGTCTTCGTGGCTCGCATGAATCCTTCCTAAAGATGGTCATTGGGGAGGCGCGTCTCTAGCGGCGACAAAACTATGCCACGGCGTCTGGCGGCATGAAATTCAGCCTGAAGATTCTTTTCATCCCCGCTCGATTTCAACCCACCCCACAAGGTACGATATCCGCGATGATCCAGCGCGCACTCTTAACCTCGTGTGTCTTCTTTCTTGCCTTTCCCATGGCGGCGGTGGCGTGCACCTGCTCCAACGCACCGTCGGGAAAGTGCCCGGGCTTGCAGGCCGACGATGTCGTCTTCCTCGGCACCGTTGCCGAAATCGAAAATCTCGCCGCATCACCGCCCTCGGCTGATGCGCCCACTGCTGCGAATGCGGGCGCCACCGTCGTCACCCGCTACCGCTTTCAGATCAATGAACGATTCGCCGACCCCGACACGCAGGAGATCGACGTCTTCTCTGGCGGCGACGACGGCGATTGCGCCTTCCGCTTCCGCAAAGGCGAGCAGTACATCGTGTTCACCAACAAGTCGGACGACGGCCGCCTTTTTGCCACTATCTGCAGCGGCACACGCCCAGCCAGCGAAGGCCGCGCCTTGCTTCCGCAATTACGCGCCATGCGCAATGGGCTGCGGGTCGCATCCGTCTTCGGTGTTCTCCGCCGCTCCGATCCGCCGCTCCTCGCGCCTTCCGATGATCCCGACGACCCGCTCCCGCACATCAAGTTGAAGTTGCGCTCGAAAGACGATCGCTTCGCCACCAGCACCGGACCCGACGGCGTTTACACCTTCTACGACGTGCATGCGGGCGAATACATATACACCGCCGATCTCCCCGCGCGCTTCGAATTCACGCAGAAGACTCTCCATGGAGGCCTGCCGCCATTCCGAATCCCGAATGGCGCGTGCTTCGAGTACAACGTCAACGCCCTCCCCACCGGAAAAATTCGCGGGAGCGTCCTCGGCCCCGACAAGAAACCGCTGTCCATCGCCTCCGTCGAGCTGTATCGCGCCGACCGCTACGATGATTCCCAACCCGGTCTGTGGAGTTTTCAAGGCTCGAAAGGAATATTCGAGTTCGATCACATCGGCCCGGGCGAGTACCTTCTGGTTTTCAATCGCATGAACCGCATGGACCCGAACTCCCCGTTCCCGCGCTCGTTCTATCCCGGCACGCCGGACCGGAGCGACGCCAAGTTCATCAAGCTGAAAGACGGCCAGCAACTCCTGAAGGCGGACCTCCATGTGAGAAATGGCTACCCCACGCGGCCGCTCCGCGTGCAGCTCAGATGGCCCGACGGCCGCCCACCCGGCGAAGTCACCGTGATGGCCAAAGCCGAGCCGGGCGAAAATCCTGCCGCGGCAAAGATCGCCGACGGCGTGTATCAGTTCACCCTGCTTGAATCCGCGCAATACACAATTTCCGCCTGGGAAGATCTCGACCCCCAGCGCGCCCCCCTGCGCCATCGCGCCAGCAATCGCACCGCCGGCGCGGACGGTGCCGAGGAAGAGTGTGCCTCTCCTGCCCGCCTCGACGCCGCGCCCATGACTGTCGCTGGCTCCGACGCCGACACCAAGGAAATCACTCTGATCTTTGCCAGTCCCGATTGCAGAAAAGAATAGTCCGGGTCTGAGGCACGCGCCGAATGTCCGGCGGCGACTTTGTCCGGCCGCGCCGCCGCTCACCATTCTTTGACAATTTTTTACCGGATGCCTAGAATCCTTCGGCGTTTTCATCCGCATAAAACGCGAAGCTCAAGAGCACGTGGGAAGTTTCATCGAGAGCGCAACGAAACAATGAAGAAAGCCCGGGCGGCAATCTCAGCCGCCGGGCTGTGCCTTGGGAGGAATGGCCGGGCCTTCGCCTTTTACGTAGTGTCCGAACCAGAAAAGGTACCGCTCGTAATAATCTTTGATGAACGACGGCCGCACGAATTCATGGGATTCACCCGGATAAACTACGAGAAGTGTCGGCACTCCCAGCCATTTCAAGCTCTGATATAGCTGCTCGCCATTTACGATTGGGCAATTCCAGTCCACTTCCCCGCCCATCACCAGCGTCGGCGTCTTGATATTCGTCACGCCGGCAAACGGGGATACTCTTTCCCACAGCGCGCCGGGTTTCCATGGCAAGCCCAGCTCGATTTCCCACTCTCTCGAATATTCGTCATGTCCAAAATTCGAATAGTTCACAAAGTTGCCCGCATTGGAAATCGCCGCTTTGAACCGGTTGGTCTTCGTGATGATCCAGTTCGCCGAAATGGCGCCGTAAGAATGCCCGCCCACGCCGAGCCGGTTCGGATCCGCCAAGCCTTGCGTCACGGCGTAATCCATCGCCGCCAGGTCATCCTCCACGTCCTTGTTCCCCCAATCGGCATTTGTCGCCGCGCTGAACTCCTGGCCGTAGCCCGAAGACCCGCGCGGATTCGGCATCACCACCACGTAGCCATTCGCAGCCAGCAGCCACGCGCGAAAATCGAACTCGGCGTAAAACTCCAGCACCGGCCCGCCATGCAGCCACAAGATCGCGGGATATTTTTTCCTCGGGGTATAGTCCGGCGGCTTGTAGATGTAGCCCGCCACCGGCGTGCCGTCCTTGCTCCGGAAATGTACGTACTCGGCATCACCCAATCGAATTTGCGACATCAATGCGTCGTTCGTCGCCGTCAGCCGCCGCAATTCGCCCTTCACCGGCAGGACATGCACTTCATCGGGCAATGCCAGCTCGCCGATCGCCGCGGCAATCGTTCCGTCATCGCTCACGGAAAACGAATCCACTTTTTTCCGTCCGCCGATCGGACGCGTGATAGCACCGCCGCCAACGGGAATACGAAGCAGATTCTGCGCTCCGTCATCTTCCGCGAGGAAATAAATCCACTTCCCGTCGGGGGAAAACCGCGACGTGGAGACGTTGCGATCCAGCGCCAGCGTCAACAGTTTCGCTTCGCCGCCCGTTGCCGGGGCAATTGCCAGGTGATACGTCGCGCGTTCCAGCAGGCGCGGCACGATCTGGCTCGCAAAGATAATCCACTTCCCATCGGGCGACCACGCAGGGAAGTCGTCCGTGCCTGCGTCAGGCGCTACTCGCAGCAGATTCTTCCCCCGGTCCGTATTGTCAGCAGCCACCACCCAGATGTTCGTGTTGTAGTTGCTGTCCGGATTTTCGCTGCGGTTGCTTACAAACGCGATCGACCGCCCCTCCGGCGACCACACGGGTTCCGAATCATCGTAATCTCCCGAAGTAATCTGCGTCATCTTTCGGCTGTCCAGCGTGAACACATACAGATGCGTGCGCCGGTGATCGAGGTATCCGAGTTCATCTTCTTTGAAATGGAGGCGGTCAATCACCCAGGGCCGTGGCTTCGCTTCCACTCGCGCGGCGTCAATGATCTGCGCGGCCGCCGCTTCGATCTCCTCAGGTGTGGGATCCCGTAGCACCAGCGCGAGCCGGTCGCTCGATGGCGACCAGGCAAAGTCGTTCACATTTTGCACGGTGTGAGTGAGCTGCTGGGGCTCGCCCCCGGCCCGATTCAGCAGCCACACTTGGCCACCGGCATAGGTGTCGCTGCCGCATGCGCCCGGTTCCCGGAGGAAGGCGAGATATTTCTGGTCCGGACTCCAGCGTGGATGGAACGCGCAAGCCCCTTCTGCGGTCACGGGTATGGCCTCGCCGCCGCTCGTGGCCACCATCCAGATTCTCTCCTCGCTTCCGTCCTTCACCGCATCGTGCGTCTTCACTGTGTACGCTACCCACTTCCCTTCCGGGCTGATTTGCGCATCCACAACATCCTTGATCCGGAAGTAATCGTCCACCTCGAGTTTCCGCCGGGCAGGAGAGGTCGCATTCTCTCCCGCGGGAGGATCCTGAGCGCGGACTACGCCGGGCATCATCGCAAGCAAAATTGAAACACCGAGCAGCAAGCGCAGGTTCATGGCGGCAGTATTCCTTCGAATGAATTCAATTCCAGTGTGGTGGCGCAGTATAGCAAACGCATGGCACACCCACTCA
>JBGPZR010000052.1:0-9497 GCA_041493845.1 Terriglobia bacterium
ATTTGCAAGCGCTTTCATTCGCGCAAAGAAGCCAATCTAACCGCAAATCCCCAGGCTGCGGTCGAAACAATCGAACACATATAAACACGGATGGGAGTGGTGACGATGCAAGGACGTTACAACGTGCTTTTTCTCTGCACCGGAAATTCCGCCCGCTCCATCATGGCGGAGACGATACTGAACCGGAAGGGGCCGCCGACTTTCACTGCATACAGCGCGGGGAGCCATCCCTCGGGGCAAGTACATTTCCAGGCGTTGCGGCAGCTTGAACTCGCACATTTGCTGACGAATGGCCTGCGCAGCAAGAATTGGGACGAGTTTGCGAAGCCGGGCGCGCCACGGATGGATTTTGTGTTTACGGTCTGCGACAACGCGGCCAAGGAAGTCTGTCCCGTGTGGCCGGGACAGCCGATGACGGCGCACTGGGGCGTGCCGGACCCCACCGCGGTCGAGGGAACGCCCGACCAGATTGAGCGCGCTTTTCGGGAGGCGTTCATGATTCTTGACCGGAGGATCGGTCTGTTCCTGTGCCTGCCGATTTCGAGCCTCGACAAACTGGCAATCAAGAAGGAAATCGACCGGATCGGGCGAGGCTGACGGGGGCTGTGGCGGGAATGACGCTGCCGGGGGCGGTGAGCTACGCGGTGAGGTCAGTCGCCTCTCTCGATGGGATAACCCTTTTCGACCCAGTCAACAGCGAAGGAGTTGGGGACGGGGAGGACGCGCAGGCGTTTGAAACCCATGGCGCGCAGGGCGAGAAAGCCGGGGCGAAGATTCGGGCAGCCCGAGAGGGGACAACAGCCGCAGTAGACGACCAGATTTGCGGAACGCGGAATTTCCTGGGCCCATTTTTTCAGCTCGTCGAGATTCTGCTGCGTGATGGCGGGACCGTGGAGAACCGCGCCGGGCACATGTGCGTTCTTGAAGTAGGTGCGGAAGCCGACGCAGACGACGATGGGCTTCTCCGCGGGGTCCGTGGTGGCGAGCTCTTTCACGAGGTCCGCGGGCTGAACGGTTTGAGAGCTGGTCCACGGCTCGGACGAACTGGCGGCCGGGGATATTGCGCCGTGAAGCGGAAGATGCGTGAGGCCGGCGGCAAGAAGCGCGACGGCAGCGGCGGCGGCGGCGAAGATTTTCATGGGGCGGAACTCGATTCGGTGGGACACGGATTCCATTCTCCTGTGGCGAACTTGGGCGCGATGCCACACCCGCACATCTGACGAGTGTCCATTGTATGCCGAAATCCGGTGGGGACTCCATGCAACTGAGAAATCTCGGGTGGAGGAAAACAGAGGAGAGAGTGCGCCGCCTGCCTGAGATGAGCGCAAATTAAAAACCGACGGGCCAAGTGGGCCCGCCGGAGAAAAATGCTGAGGTGCCGGAGAGAGAGCGCGGCTAAGAACCCGGCTGCGGATTCTCCATTTTCTTCTGCTTGATGGCCTTGACCTTGTCCACGAGTTCATCGGCAAGCTTGACATCGGCATCGCGGGCAGCGGGAGTGGCCTCGGTATCGGCCTTCTGGCGATAGAGGAGGTTCAGATAGGCCATGGCGTCGTCGTAATCCGTGCGCAGCTCCATGGCTTTCTGGAGACTCTTCACACCCTCGTCGATGATGGCGCCATACTTTTGCTGAAATTGCGCGGCGAGGGCCGGCGGCATTGGATCCGTGTCCTTCATGGTCTTCTTGGCGGTCCTGTTATATTCCTCGCGCATATCTTTGTTGCCGCGGTAAGCTTCCGACCAATTGATCACGCCGATCCAATAGTAGGGCTCGGGATCTTCCGGCTTATTTTGAATGTGCTTGCGGTGGTAATTCTTCGATTCCTCCATCTTTTTGGGATCGAAGGGCGGCCCACCCGCCATGCTGTAGAGGATCGAGCCGATACCATCAATGGCCGAAAGATTATTGGGGTCTTTTTCAAGCACGTGCTGGAATTCCTGAATGGCCTGGTTGCCCAGGCGGATGTTTTCGTCCGACGGCGCGCCGGGGATGTACTGATTGGCGTAGGCCGTGGCGAGGTAGAGCCGGGCATTCAGCAGGGACGGATCGAGATCTTTGGACTGCTTGAAATCCTCGACCGCGGCGTCGTACTGGCCGGCCTTGAAGGCCTGCACGCCCTTATTGAGCTTGTCGCGGGCGCGAAGCTTGTCGCAGCCGGCTCCTGTGGCGAGCGCCGCGAAAACAATGGCCAGAAGAAAACGAATGTGGGGCTTCCGCTGCATCCCTGCTCTCCTTGATAATGGCTGCGCCAGCCGCGAGGAAAATCGCCCAAGCCGGCGGGAATCGAGACGTTCTAGACCCCTGAATTACTGGCCTGCTTCGACCTTGGCGGTGATAAGGCCGACTTTGTCGATGCCGGAGCCGCGCATGATGTCAATGGCGCGCGCCACTTCGGCGAATTCGACGGCGTCATCACCCTTCACGAACGCCACTTTCTCGGCGCGCGTCTTGAAGATATCTTCGAGGCGGCGGCCGAGATCATCCCAGGTGGTTGTATCCTGATTGATCAAAACCTTGCCGCCAGCGGTAACCTGAACGACGATGGTCTTCGCGAGCAGCTCCGGGTTTTCTTTCACGTTGGGCGGAGCGGGCTGCGGAACCAGCGCCTCGAGCCCTTTGGGCGTGGTCGGTGTGATCACCATGAAAATAATGATCAGCACGAGCAGCACGTCAATGAGGGGGACGATGTTCGGCTCCGACATCGCGCCTTTCGAACCACCAACTGCCATTCCCATCGGAGAACTCCTTCAGTACGCCGCCCTGCTAATCCGACCCGCCCGTAGGCGGCGGAGGAGCAGGCGCCTCGCCCTTCTTCTGACTCTTTTCCGTCAACAGGCCAAGATTGTCCACGCCGGCGGCGCGGACTTCGTCCACGGCTTTGACCACCTCGCCGTACTTGGCGCGCGCATCGGAGCGGACAAATACGGTCTTGTCAATGCGGTTGGCAAGCAGGTCCTTGACGGCGACGGTGATCTCGGAAAGCTCAATCTTCTTGCTGCCGAGGTAAATCTTGCCGTCACGGCTGATGGCCAGAATGATGGCGTCGTCCTTGTCGGCGTTCTGCATATCCTCGGCGTTCGTCACCTTGGCCATATCCACCGAGACGCCCTTCTGCAACATGGGCGTGACCACCATGAAAATGATGAGCAACACCAGCATGATGTCCGCCATGGGAATCACGTTGGGCGAAGCCATCACCGGTGGTGCTTTGGGTTTGTAGGCCATGGGTTACTTCTTCCCGCCTCGACGTGTAATGAAGTAGTTGATCAGCTCCATCGAGGAGTTGTCCATCTCAACGTCGAAGGCTTCCACCTTGTTCGTGAAATAGTTGTAGGTCCACACGGCGGGCACGGCCACAAGCAAGCCGAGCGCGGTGGTGATGAGGGCTTCCGAAATACCGCCCGCGACAGCCGACAAACCGGTGGCCTTGCTGGAAGCGATTCCCTTAAACGCGTTGATAATGCCGACCACCGTCCCGAACAGGCCGACGAATGGAGCCGTGGAGCCGATGGTGGCGAGGCCGGAAAGGCCGCGCTTCATTTCGGCGTGAACGATGGCGACGGAGCGCTCGAGGCCGCGCTTGGCCGCTTCGATCACTTCCTCATCGCTCACCTGCGCCGAGGCTGCCTGGAACTCGGAAAGGCCCGTCGCCACAACCTTGGCGATGTGGCTCTTCTTGTTCCGCTCGGCAATCGAGATGGCTTCGTCGAGTTTGTTGTCTTTCAACGCGCCGGCCACCTGCTGCACGAACACGCGGGACTGCTTGCGCGCCGCACTGTACATCAGTGCCCGGTCGATCATGATGCCCACGGACCACGCAGACATGATGAATAGAATGGCCACGACTGACTTGGCCGGGTAGCCCATGTTGTGCCACATGGTCACCAGATCCCAGCCAACCTCGCCGCTCTGCTGCTGAAACATCACCACACTGGCCAAAAGTAAATTCGAAAGCATAGAGTTTGCTCCTCCTCCATTCCCACCGAACGATTACGGCAGCGAGATTCTGCCGGTCGGACCCTCTCCCCAAGTAATCAGCACCGGGCCCGCGAGCGGGCCCGGGCCGCGCCCAGCTTAACCGCCGAGACTAAAGACGACGGAAATCGTAGTATCCACTTCCACCGGCTCGCCATTGAGCATAGTGGGCTTATAACGCCACTGCCTGATGGCGTCGAGCGCCGACTTCATCAGCAGCGGCGGCCCGGAAACGTACTGAAGGTCCTGCACCGAACCGTCCTTCCCGATAATGGCGTGAAGAACGACGGTGCCGGAGATATGCGCCGTCTTGGCGATCGGCGGATAAATCGGATCCACTTTGCGAATTAGAGATGCGGCCATCACATTGCCACCGATGCGAAGCGGTGCTTTCGGCTTGGGGGGAGGCGGTGGACCCGAACCTGCGCCACCGATGATCCCGCCCAGAACTCCACCGGCTGACCCGCCTGCGATTCCACCCGGGACGCCGCCGACGACTCCCACGTTGCCTATGTCCGGCGGGAGCTCCTCTTCCTTAATCATTTCGACTCTCTTCGGAATCACGGTGGGAGCCATCATCTGGCCGTTGTGAATCAGGCGCGCCACGGGCTTCACGATTCTCTGCACGGCAGCCGGCGGCGGTGGCGGTGGCGGTGGCGGAGCGGGAGCGACCAGAAAGGTGGTGAGCATCTGCTTGGGCAGAGCTTCCGTATAGATCAGCGGAATCAAGATCATCACGATCACGATTCCGAACTGGATAATGGTCGAAAGGGCCACCGTCCAGACGCTGTTGGTTCGCTTCGGCTGTGCCGACGAGATGACGAGATCATCGAACATGGCTACCTCCTTACAGCCGCCACGCGCTTTTCGGCTGCGGATCCGGCGCTAATGGCGGCTCCCTGACCCCGATACTTGTACCAAACCACCACGATGGGGGCGGCAATACCGAAACTGGAGTATGTTCCTACCACAACTCCCACCACCATGGCAAAAGAGAACGCGCGGAGGACCTCCCCGCCCATCACGTAGAGTACCAGGACGGTGAGGAAGGTCAGGCCGCTCGTGAGAATGGTGCGCGACAGGGTCTGATTGATCGACCGATTGACGATTTCCGGAAATGGCTCGCGGCGCATCAGCCGCAGGTTTTCCCGCACGCGATCGAAAATGACGATGGTGTCGTTCATCGAATAGCCGACCAGAGTAAGCAGAGCAGCGATGACGGTCAGCGAAATCTCATAATGGAAGAGCGAGAAGAAGCCGAGCGTGATCAGCACGTCGTGGAACACGGCGATGACGGCTGCGGCTCCGTACACCCACTCGAACCGAAACGCAATATATACCAACATGCCCGCCAGAGCATAGAGCGTAGCCAGGATGGCCTGCCTGCGGAGTTGGGCGCCCACTTTAGGTCCGACAACCTCGACGTTGCGAATGGCGAAGTTGCCAAGCGAAAAATTGCTTGCCAGGGTGTTGATCACCGCCGGCGTGGCGCCCTCAACGTTCTTCAATTGATCGAAGCTGGTGACGATCCCGCCATGATCCGCATCGCGCGCAGCGGCAAGCTTGATGGCCAGTTGGTTGTAGCGATCCCCGGCCGCGGCGCCCAGGTTGAGTGGATCCTTCTGCGTCAGGAAGGCAGCAAGCGCGGACGGCGTGATGGAATTGAAGTCCGGCTTGCCCGCAGCGTCGGGGGTGCTGAAAGTCTTATGCAGGACGTCGAGGATGGCCTGTTTCCCGGCGTCGAGCGATTCATCGCCCTGGCCGTGCTGCTCGAGGCCGATCACCACGTCGCTCTGCGGGCCACGATTAGAAATGTCGCTAATGCCCTGAATCGTGCTGTTGGGCAGACCGGCCGCCTTGAGGCCGTCGCGGATTTTGTCAATCGGGGGCGGGCCGGAGAAACGGACATAAACGAGCGTGCCACCGCGGAAATCGATTCCGTAACGCAGGCCGCCATTCCGGATAATCGAAATCCAGCCGAGGGCCAGCAGGGTCAGGGAAAGGGCGACAAAGTATTTCGCCTTCCCCATCCAGTCAACGTTTACGCCCCTGAAGAGTTCCATCGAGTCCTATCCGCCTTTATTTGACACCGCCGGCCCCGGGTTTGTTCCCGGCCGCCTAGATACTCAGCTCCGCCTGGCGCTCCATGTGCGACAGGTGATAATCAAAAATAGCCCGCGAAACGTAAATCGAAGTAAACACATTGGCCAGCAAACCGATCACCAAGGTGACGGCAAAGCCGCGCACCGGCCCCGTGCCGAACAGGAACAGGAAAACGGCCGAAACGATGGTGGTCACGTGTGTATCAATGATCGTAAGAAAAGCGCGGTCGAAGCCGACAGATACGGCAGACGCCGGAGCTTTGCCACTGCGCAATTCTTCGCGGATGCGCTCAAAGACCAGGACGTTCGAATCCACGCCCATGCCGATCGTCAGAATCACGCCGGCGATTCCCGGCAGGGTAAGCACCGCTCCGGCGTACGCCATGAAGGCGACGAGAATGATCAGGTTGAGCATCAAGGCCACTACTGCATTGACACCGCTCAGCCGGTAATAGATCACCAGAAAAATCATCACCACGATGAGGCTGGCCATCGAAGCGCGTACACCCTCGCGAATCGAGTCCGCGCCGAGCGACGGGCCCACGGTGCGCTCTTCCAGATATTTGATCGAGGCAGGCAGCGCGCCGGCGCGCAACACCAGCGCCAGATCTTGCGAGGATTCCTGCGTGAAACTTCCCTCAATCATTCCGGAGTCTTCAATTTTGCCGTTGATCACCGGCGCGGTGTAAACGCGGTGATCGAGCACGATGGCCATGCGCCGGCCAATGTTCGTTTCGGTGAACGGTCCGAAGCGGGCCGCGGCGGATGTGGAGAGTTTGAAATCAACCTGATACTGGCCGGGATAGTTCGTGCTTGGCGAGGTGGTAGCGCTGCGAAGATCCTGACCGGTGACGATGGGAGCGCGGTCGAGAATGTAGAACACCTGCGCGAGTGCCGGGCTGCCTGCTGTGCTCTCGCCTTTGCCGGGTACGATTTCTGTGCCGGGAGGTAGGACGCCGCCGTGCGGGCCGAGCGCTGCAATTTCGGAAGGATACGGCTGATCGTCGGCCACGCGTTTGAGCTCAAGCTGGCCGCCGGCTTGGATCACGGATTTCGCGCGCGTCGGATCGCCTTCCCCGGGAAGCTGAACCAGAATTTCATTGTCGCTGCGGCCGGTGAATGCAATGGTGGGCTCAGTGAGGCCGAGCGCATTGATGCGGCGGGTGATGGTCTCGAGCGCCTGGTCCATGGTGTTCTTGCGAAGCTCGGATACCACGCTGGGCTTCATGGTGAGCAGGTACCCGTTGACTTCGCCGGCGGCGGGCGCCAGCGTCCAGTCGGGGAACTGCGTGGTGACCAGGTCCCGGAAGTTTGCGGAAGTGGCCGGGTCCACATTGCGGACCAGGATGTGCGTGTTGTCTACGCGGCGTATTTCGCCGAATAGAATATTTTTCTGGTGGAGCTGCTTGGTCAGCTCATCCACGGCCTGATCGCAGCGCTGGCCGATGGCTTCGTCCACCTGCACCTGCAAAACCAGGTGGCTGCCGCCCTTCAGGTCCAGGCCCAGCTTGATGCGGTCGGCGAGATTCTGCTTCACAGCGGCGAACGAGGTGGGAAAATCCGGCAATCCTACGAGCCCAAAAATGCAGAGAAGAATGACGAAGAGGATAAAAATGAATTTCCACTTGAGCTGGGGATTCATGCGGGCTGGCTAGCTCTCCTTCGGTGGTTCGGCCTGGAGTCCCGCAATAGCGCTGCGCGAAATCTTGATCTTCACCTGCTCGGCGATGCGCAACTGCACGGCGTCATCCTCGAGACCGACGATCGTGCCGTAAATTCCGCCATTGGTGATCACCTTGTCGCCGTTCTTCAGAGTCTTGAGCATTTCGGTAACTTTTTTCTGGCGGCGCTGCGCGGGCATGATCATCAGGAAGTAAAAAATACCCATGATAAGAATCAGCGGGAGGAACATGCCGATGCTGCTCGGCGCGCCTGCGGCTTGCGCCACAACGGCCAAGTTGGCAGCAATCTTCCATCCGATTGTCGCGATCATGAGCGCCTTATCCGCCATTGCGGCCGCGCGCCGCATCTTGCACGCCCGCCAGGGCGGGCAAGCCTGCCGTGGCCGGCAGACTTTCCAGCTTTTTCCGAAGATGCTGCCCCGCCCTGAACCGCGCCCAACGCCTGCTTAGGTTTGCCTATTTGAGGCGTGCCTGAAGGTCAGAGCGGAAACTTTCCAGCTTCCCAAAACGAATAGCCTCGCGAATTTTGCGCATGATGTCAAGGTAAAAGTACAGGTTATGGTGGGTGTTCAGGATGGTCGCGAGAACCTCTCCTGCGGAAAAAAGATGCCGCAAATATGCACGCGAATACCGCCGGCAGACGGCGCATTGACACTCTTCGTCAATGGGGCGAGGGTCATTCGCATACTGCGCATTCTTAATAAGCACGCGGCCTGCCGAAGTGTACAGGCAGCCGTGGCGCGCGCTGCGCGTGGGCAGCACGCAGTCCATCATATCCACACCGAGCGCCACATAATCGGCGAGCTGTTCCGGCTTGCCCACACCCATCAAATAGCGCGGGCGATCGGCGGGAAGCTGCGCGGCTGCGATGGACGCCATTTCGCAGGTCACCGAGTGTGATTCGCCGACAGCGAGGCCGCCGATTGCGTAGCCGGGAAAATCCAGCTCGACGAGTGCGTCGGCATTCTCGCGGCGAAGCGCCGGATGCGTGCCGCCCTGCACGATTCCGAAAAGCATCTGGCGCGCGCGATCGCCATGCTGCGTGAAATAATCGCGCGACCGCCGCGCCCATGCGAGCGTGCGCGCGGCCGCGTCGCGCGCGCGGGATTCCGACGAGGGCGCTTCAATGCATTCATCGAGCACCATGATGATGTCGGCGCCGAGCGCGAGTTCGATTTCAAGCGCTTTTTCGGGCGAGAGGAAATGCTCGGAGCCGTCCAGGTGCGAGCGGAACGTGACGCCTTCGTCGTTCACTTTGCGCAGATCGCTGAGGCTGAACACCTGGTAGCCGCCCGAATCGGTGAGAATTGCACGCGGCCAGGACATGAACCGGTGTAGCCCGCCCATTTCGCGGACCAGCTCGTGGCCGGGACGGAGGTAAAGATGATACGTGTTGGCGAGGAGGATCTGCGCGCCGAGGCTTTCGAGATCCGCCTGCGTCTGGCCCTTCACCGTCGCGGCAGTGCCGACGGGCATGAAGGCAGGCGTTTCGATCATGCCGTGCGGCGTGCTCAGGCGTCCGAGGCGCGCGCCGGTTGGGTCCGTGGCCAGAACTTCGAAATGAAAACTCATCCGGGGGAGTGTATCAGGAACGCGAGGTATGGCCCGAGCCGAGAGGGCGAAGCGAAATCATGCGGGGATTTGCGGGACGGCCGCCAGCAGCGTCTGCGTATAGGGATGCTGCGGCCGGGTGAGCACCTGCTCTGTGGGGCCCAGCTCGACGATGCGGCCGGCTTG
>JBGPZR010000161.1:0-5538 GCA_041493845.1 Terriglobia bacterium
AGCGCTGCGGGCCAATGGGCCAAGCCGCGAAGAATTCCGAGCGCGGTGGTGCCGAGGATTCCGAGAAGGATCGCGCCATTGATTTTTCGCGCGACAAGGACGAGCGTCAGGAGCAGGCCGAAGCAGGCGGCTTGCACTTCGTGGTCGGAAAAGCTGCCGAGGCCGACGAAGGTGGCCGGGTTTGCTACCACAAGCTTTGCGTTGCGCAGTCCCACGAAGGCGATGAACATGCCGATGCCGGCGGCGGTTGAGTGCTTCAGCGAGTCGGGGATGCCGTTGACGATCTGCTCGCGGACGCGCGTGACGGTGAGCAGCACGAACAGAACGCCAGAAATGAAAACCACGCCCAGCGCGGTGCGCCAGGGAATGTGCATGCCGATGCAGACGGAGTAAGTGAAGTAAGCGTTGAGTGACATTCCGGGCGCGAGCGCGATGGGGTAGTTGGCGTAGAGTCCCATGACGAGAGTCGCTGCTGCAGCGGAAATGCATGTAGCGAAGAGCACACCTTCGGCTGGCATGCCTGCCTGCGCGAGGATCTGCGGGTTCACCACGATGATGTAGGCCATGGTCATGAACGTTGTGAGGCCGCCGAGCAATTCGCGGCGCACGGTGGTGTGATTTTCTGTGAGTTGGAAGTAGCGATCGAGCAAGCTGGCCACTTAAACCTCGAAGGAAGTTGACACTCTAGGGTGGGTGTTCGGGCAAGTCAATTGCAAGTGACTCACGAACGAGGGATCCCTGTGCGTGGCTGTTTCGTCGAAGAGGCAAGAACCCTCGGCCTACCTAGATCGAGGGATCCCTCGGCTCATCCGCCGCGGCGGATTCGCTCGGGATGCCGACCCTCATCGGGTCGTCATTGCACGCGTTGGATGTAGCGGGCTTCGGAGGTGTCGACTTTTACTTTGTCGCCGGTGTTTACGAATGGCGGGACGTTGATGACCAGGCCGGTTTCGAGCTTTGCGGCCTTCGTCACGGCGCTGGCGGTGGCTTTCTGGATGCTTTGTTCGGTCTCGACGACAGTGAGATCAACGGTATCGGGGACCAAGACGCCGATGGGCTTCTCGTCGTGATACTCGATTTTTACGGGGAGATTGGGAACCAGGTAGTCCTTCGTCTCACCCACGATATCGTCTTGCAACTGGAGCTGCTCGTAGTTCTCAATGTTCATGAAGTGGTGGCCATCGCCATCGCTGTAGAGATATTCGAACTGAACTTCGTCCACCACTACTCTTTCGATGAATTCCTCTGCGCGGAAGCGGTGGTCGAGCATCGAGCCGGTGCGGAGATTGCGCATCTTGGTCGCCATGGCGGCCCGCTTATTGCCCGGGGTGCGGTGATCCACGCTGTACACGGTGCAGAGGTCGCCGTCGTGCATGATGATCATCCCGGCGCGCAGTAGGGTCGCCTTCAGCGTGCTCATCTGTTGCTCCTGAATTCTTTATCGGATTTCCCCGCGGAGGGGTTTTCAAGGGGCGGGCGAATCGTCGCCGAAGCCCTGCTCAGCCGACATCTTGTGCTGGGCGTAAACAATCATTATAGCGGCCCGCGGCGTAATCGGTCAAACGTGGCATTGAGGTGGCATTGAGGCTGCAAGGGCACTACGTTTTCTGCTTCTGCGAATTGCGTCGCCGCTTGCTGGGCCGCGTAATGGCTGGATCTTCTCCGGACGCAACGGTGCGGTCTTCGGCCTGCTGGATCACACTATCTAGCGCTGCGTTCGTGACGCGCTCGATCAGCCCATTGACGGCGCCTTCAATCGCCTCGTGGAGCTGGGCATCTATTTGGCGGCGCACCCGCTCCATTTCTTTGGCCACCGCGGCTTCCACGGCCCTCTCCACGGTCTGCTGCGAAGTCCGGTGGACCTCGGGAGCGGTTTCCCGCTTCTCTGCGAGCGCGATGGTCGGCGAAGGAGCAGGCTCCTCCGGCTGGTCTGTCTCCGGATAAACGGGGATTACCAGTTCCTCGTCCTCCGGGTGGGGAAACCAATCCTTCGGTGGGGAGTGAATGCCCCAGACATTGCCAGGGATATCAAACTCAATTCCGACAAGGAAGAGATGCCGATAGGTACGCGGCCGCTGCACCCAGATGACACGGCCGCGGACGATGCGCGGCGCTAATTTTGAATCAGGGTGGCGGATCTCGAGCGTGACGACGGAATTCTTCTGCACGTAGTGCTTCGACTGGTACTGGCAGCCGTAACAGTTCACCATCACGGTTGTCGTGGATTCCTTGAATGCCTTGCTGAGCGCGTCCGTCCCCCGGACCAGGATCGGCACGGCTTGTGCCACACGCGTGCTGCGGCGCTTATCTGCGGCCGCGACGCTCGATGATGTGGACTCGGTCAGGGTCTGCTCCGGGGTTGGCCTGTCAACGCTAGTATTCTGTTCCTGCGGGGTCGCCAGGTCTAATGCAGTTGTGCGAAAGGGTAAAGGCAACTGCTCAAATAATGCTCAAAATAGATGGAATGGAGGCTGATTCTCTTGTCGCTGACTACGGCTGAGCGTGAGTGCGCGCCTCGGCCATGATTTTTTCGATTTCGTCAACGGAGCGGGGGAGGCGGCGGGTGAGGAGTTCGTTGCCGTCTTTGGTGATCAGCACGTCGTCCTCGATGCGCACGCCGAGGTTTTCTTCGGGTATGTAAATGCCGGGTTCGTCGGTGATCACCATGCCGGCCTGGAGCGGCCGCGTGTAATCCGTGGGGTCGTGGACGTCGAGGCCCAGGCCGTGGCCCAAGCCATGGATGAAATACTGGCCGAGAGGATTGCCGTGCAGGTCCTTGCCGTGCGAGTTGATGTAATTGCGGGCTATTTGGTCCAGCTCACGAGGCGGGACGCCGGCTTTGGTGGCGGCAAGCGCGGCGTTCTGCGCGCCGAGAACGATCTCGTAGATCTCGCGCTGGCGTGGCGTGAATTTGCCGTTCGCTGGAAGCGTGCGCGTGATGTCTGCCGCGTAACCGCCGTATTCACCGCCCACGTCGATGACCACGATGTCGCCATCCTTGATTTCATTGTTCAGCGCGTCGTAGTGAAGCACGGTGGAATAGAAGCCGGCGCCGACGATGGGCGCGTAGGCTTCGCGCGAGCAGCCACCCCATTCGTGGATTTCCTTCATGCGCGCGGCCACCTGATATTCGTAGAGGCCCGGGCGCATCATTTTCATCGCTGCGAGCTGCGCGTCGACGGAAACATCAATAGCCTTTTGGAGAAGCGCCAGCTCGCCCGCAGATTTCACCATGCGCATTGCTGTCAACGCCGCCGTCACATCCTGCACATTCGCTCCGGGCAGCGCCTCTCGAACCCAGGCGCTTGACGTGGCGAGGTGTGGGAAGCCGCTTTCGGGTTTGGAGGCGAGGGGCGTGTAAAAGTTCGGGTACTCTTTTGAGAGGCTCACCAAATCGGCGCGCAAATTTGCGTAGGGCTTCACGGCCTGAAAGCCGGTTTTCTCCGCGGCACCGGGATCGTCCGGGCCGAGCTTCGGGCCTTCCCATTTTGCCCGGCGTGGATCGCGCGGGGGCAGATAGAGAATTTCGCTTGGGCCTTCGAGCTTCTTGCCATTGGGCAGATCGGGGATCAGGAGCAGGGCGGCGTCGGGCTCGTCATAGCCCGTGAGGTAATAGAAATTTTCATCCTGAAAGAAAACCGCAACCTCGCCACCCTCCTGGCGGCTGGTGTAGCCAAAGAGCACGACGGGACCGTCCACTTGCGCGCGAAGTTTCTCGCGGCGCGCCTGATATTCTTCTTTTGGCTGTGGATAGCGCGCCTGCGCCAGATAAGAACCCAGCGAAAACGCCAGAAGCAGCAGAGAGGCGCGAAGGGCAAGTGAACGCATCTTCATCGAACGCTCCTTAGACGTGGAAGACTGCAATGCGGTAGCAAACACTCAGGTACAGCCACTAGAACCCCGGGGCGCCGGTGGAGGCGGGGCGAACTTCGCCGGTTTCAACGCCGAAGCGGAGGCGCTCGAAGTAGGTCTGTGCGAGGGACATCAGGCCGGTGTAGAGATAGCCCCAAACGAAGAGAAGGAGGAACGGGATGGTGGCGTAATTTTCATTTTGGAAAGCGTACACGACGGTGGCGGCGAAGTAGAGGCCCATAAAAACTTCGAGGAAAGGCATCCACCCGGCCCGCTTGTGGTAGGTCTTCTTCACCCAGTGGCCGTGCTCTTGCGCGCCTGCGCCGACGCGGTATTTCGGCGTGCGCACAAATTCCGACTTGATGCCGAAAATTGCTTCGAGCACCGCGAGCGCGTTGCGCACAGAGAGCCCGATGCCCACAGCCATCACGAATGGGAGGTAAAGGAACGTGCGCTTCCACGTCTTCGGGTACAGGGTGCGCTCGGCCGCGAGATAGAAAGAGGAAATCGAGCAGGTGGAGGCGAGGAAGAGCGGCAGGTCAATCAACAACACCTGGAACCAGCCCTGATAAAAGCGCACGATCATCGCGGGCAATAAAATGATGGAGAGAAAAACCATCAACGGATAGCTGATGTTCGCCGTCAGATGAAAGATCGCCTCGGCCTTCACGGCAGCGGGGACATCAGCGCGCATCATGCGTGGAAGGATTTTTTTCGCCGTCTGCATCAGACCCTTGGCCCAACGCGCCTGCTGGGATTTGAATGCGTTCATCTCCACGGGCAATTCGGAGGGGCAATCAATCTCCGGCAAGTAGACGAAATGCCAGCCGCGAAGCTGCGCGCGGTAGGAGAGGTCGGTGTCCTCGGTGAGAGTGTCGTGCTGCCAGCCGCCCGCGTCTTCGATGGCGGCGCGGCGCCAGATTCCAGCGGTGCCGTTGAAATTGAAAAACAGGCCGCTGCGGAAGCGGGCTGAATGTTCAACCACGAAGTGGCCGTCGAGAAGAATGGCTTCCACTTCGGTGAGCGGCGAATAGTGGCGATTGACGTAGCTCCAGCGCGTTTGTGCCATGGCGAGCTTTGCGTCGGCAAAGTAGGGCACAGTGCGGCGAAGGAAATCCGCCGGCGGAATGAAATCGGCGTCGAAAATGGCAATGAATTCGCCGGTTGCGGACTTCAGCCCTTCCTGGAGTGCGCCGGCTTTGAAGCCTTCACGATTGGCGCGATGGAGGTAGCTGATGGGCAAGCCGAGCGCCTGATAGCGTTCCACGCAATCGCTGGCGACTTGCTGCGTCTCGTCGGTGGAATCGTCCAGCACCTGAATATCAAGCAACTCGCGCGGATAATCGAATTGCGCGACGGTTTCGATCAGGCGCTCGATCACGTAGCGCTCGTTGTAGATCGGGAGCTGCACCGTGACTTTGGGCCACGCGGAAATTTCAGGGGGAGGGCCGGCCACGCGATTGCGATTCTTGTAAAAGTTATACACCAGGGCGTAACGGTGGATGCCGTAGGACGCCAGGATGGCCATCACGAAAAAATATGGCAGCATCACCGCCAGATCGAATCCGTTTGGCTGCCAGAGCCCGACGAATGTCTTATCGGTGATCTTGCTCCAATAATTCGACATCGGGTTGGGACCCGGCTGGACGTATGTTGCGATGCTGTAAAGCCACATCAGAAGTCACC
>JBGPZR010000203.1:0-4894 GCA_041493845.1 Terriglobia bacterium
CGCCCCGACACAATCAGTCGGGACTCGCTCGGGACACCATATCCTCGTCGGATATGGTGGAGCCGGCGGGGTTCGAACCCGCGACCTCCTCGATGCCATCGAGGCGCGCTCCCAACTGCGCTACGGCCCCACAGAACGAAGGAACTTCGTACAACTTTTATAGCACCTTGCGACTCGCACCGTCAAACGAACCATTTCATTTGCAAAAAGCAAAGCTCCCCCGATTGCGGAGAAAAGATCAGTGCCGCAAAACGGGGGAGCCTTGGAAGCGAATTGATGATGCGGAGCCAGCGTCAGATAGACTCCCGGCCCCTGAGTTAGTCTCTGCGCCTCAGCAGATCATCCATCGGCTTCACATTTTTCTTATCGCAGGTGAACCCGAGGCAGCCGAGATGCCACGAATCCTGAATCGTAGCGAGCATGGAGATATGGTTGAATGCATCATTGGAAGAGCGCGCTTGCGGCACATTACGGGAAATAACCAGTGTGACTACATGTCCGCCGCCCGGGTTGGCATCACAGCAGCCGCTGGTGTCGCCGAAGCCGAAAGGACCCGAGCCGGTGAAATCGCTTTCGTCCCAAGTGATGAAAATCACGGAGTTTCCGCGCCAGGCTTTGGAATTCACGATGGAACTGACTGTCTTTGACAGGAACAGGTCACCCGTCGAAATGAGGGACTGAACTTGGGAGAAGTCGCAGGGGTCGGTTGGACCACCGCCGCCGCGCCCGTGCATGTCGTTGCATTGGTCCGGGCTGATCCAGGAGTAGTCAGGCACAGTGTTGTTGGCCAAATCCGTGGCAAATTGGCTGAAGTCCACGATGTTGTCCAACCGGGACGGACTTGACTGGACATCCTGGTAGGAAACGAAGGGATTGTGCTTGCGCTCGTAGAGTTGGTTTCCACAGGCGTGCGCGAGGAGATTGCCGTTGCACAGCGAGAGAGACTGCATGTAGCCCTTCCAAGTCTTGTGGTGCGACTCAAGCTGGTCAACTATGTTCGGGACGTTTATGGTGATGTCGTTGTCGTCGGGGACGCCATTGGTTGAGCCGGATGTGGCCGCAATGTAATTCGGCTGACTGGGGTGAGTGACGCCGAAATATTTGGTGGCCAGGCCTGACGTGGCGGCAAGATAATTGGTGAAGGGAGCGTTGGGATTGCCGATCAAAGCATCGAAGCCGGTGTTCTCCATCATGATCACGAACACATGACGGAAACCTCCGTCATCCTCGCCGTCACCAGCCGCCTTCACTCCGACTGTAGCCGGCGAGAACACAAAGGCCAAGACAACAAGCCAAAGGACACCTGCCCGAGTCCAGTATCGAAGACAATTCTTCGTGCTGCGTCCAAACATGAATACCTCCTTGTGGAATTTCGTGGTCAGATTTGCGCAGTTCACTGCGTCCCGCAGTCACACCCGTAGATGTGAAACGCTGAAGTAAACTCTTAGCTGCCGAAGGGAGCGAAGTCAAGAATTTCCTCACTGCATTCTGAGGAAAATTGTGGGAAGGAAGGTGTCCTCAAGCGGCAGAAGGCGTCATATGGGTCTAGTACGGCTAGGATGAACACGTGGGCGCTCACTCCCACGCCGGAGGATTCGATCAAACAGCAAGCGTTGCAAGTTCACCGGGCGGTCTTGTACCAGGTGTAGCCGATGGTTAAGGTAAAAAAAGCGTTGTAGCCGGGATTGTGGTTGCCGAGGCTGGCGCTCGAGAGGTGACCAAAGGCGCTCTCAAGCTGGAGCGCGCGGCTTTGGCGCGTGAAGATGTGCACGCCGAAGACACCCTGCGTGGTGAAATTTACGGTGGATGTGTCGCCCGGAGGAATATTGCTGCGGCTGAATACAACGCCGCCGGCCACGGCGGCATAGGGAGAGATTTTCTTCCCGCTCGTGAAATTCCACTGCCAGATTACCGGCTTGAAGCTCCCGCCGTACACCGCGCTCGCAGGTGGAAACACAATGTAGGCCGGCATCAGATCAATGGCCCATTCGAAATTGCCGCGCGCCCATCCTGAAAAATGCTCGCCGGTGAGGACGCGGCCTACGCGGCCGCCCGCAATGAAGAATTGTGTGTCGTCGGATTTGCCGAGGCCTGTGCCGCCGCCGGCGAATGCTCCGAGATCCCATGTGCCCCGCGTGAGCGACGTTGAAGGCAGGTCCTGAGCCACGGCTGCGGATGCAAAAAGCAGACTCAAAAACACGCTCACAATGATCTTCATATCTCCCCGCTTCAATCTCGGTGCCTCGTGGATGTGAATCGAATCCGAGAGCGTAAGGCAGGAGGGCACCCCGGTCAAGCACGGAACTCTGGGGAGGGAAAGGACGCGGGATTTTCCGCGGATTCGTTCTACAATACGCTCCCTATGCCAAAGATAACTTTTCTGGGCGCAGCGGGCACGGTTACGGGATCGAAATACCTGGTCGAAGCGGGCGGCAAGCGATTGCTGGTAGATTGCGGACTCTTCGAAGGATCGAACGAACTCGAGCAGCGGAACTGGGAAAACCTGCCGGTGGATCCGGCAACAATCGACTGGCTGCTGCTGACGCACGCGCACATCGACCACACCGGGTACATCCCGCGGATCGTGCGCATGGGCTTCTGCGGCCCGATTTATGCGAATGCCGCGACCATTGAATTGTGCCAACTGCTGCTCCCCGATTCCGCGCATCTGCAAGAAGAGGACGCGCAGTACATCGCCAAGAAGGGCTACAGCAAGCACAAGCCACCGCTGCCGCTTTACACCGTGGAACAATCGCAGGCCGCGCTCAAGCAATTCAAAGAAATCCCTCGCGCCGATACATTTACGATCAGCCCGCAATTTTCCGTGCGCCCGCACGACGCGGGGCACATTCTGGGCTCGTCGTGGCTGGAGCTGACCATCACGGAAAACGGCAAGCAGACGCTGATGGTTTTTTCAGGCGACCTGGGGCGCTACAACCAGCCGATCTTGAAAGATCCGGAATCGCCCACGCGCGCGGACTATCTCCTCTGCGAATCAACCTACGGCGACCGCGATCATCCGGCAGGGTCAGTGGCCGATGAATTGGCTGAAATCATTGGCCGCACGGCGAAGCGCGGCGGAGCTGTGGTGATTCCGGCGTTTGCCGTGGACCGCACGCAAACGATCATGTACTACCTGCGCGAACTCGAGGAGCAGCAGCGGATACCGCACCTGCCCGTGTACATGGACAGCCCGATGGCCATCAGCGTGACGGATTTCTACGTGCGGCACCACGAGGACCACAAGTTGGAATTTACACGGGAAGAAGATAACGGCGGGGGCGATCCATTGAACATGCGCGAAGTCCATATGATGCGCTCGGTGGAGGATTCGAAGAGCATCAACGACGTGGTTTCGCCTTGCGTCATTGTCTCCGCCAGCGGCATGGCCGCGGGCGGACGCGTACTGCACCATCTGGCGCAGCGTCTGCCGGATTCGCGCAGCGCTGTTTTGCTGGTGGGTTACCAAGCAGTAGGCACGCGAGGACGTCTGCTGCAGGACGGCGCGAAATTTATTCGCCTCTTCGGCCAGCAGGTTCCGGTGCGCGCGGAAATCGCCACCATCGGACAGCTTTCGGCTCACGCGGGAAAAAGCGAGCTGCTCCGCTGGCTTTCAGGGTTTCAGGCGGCACCGAAGCAGACATTCCTGGTTCACGGCGAGCCGGTGGCGCTCAATTCCCTGCGCGACGCAGTCACGAGCCAGTTCCACTGGCCCGTGGCGATCCCGGCGCATCAGCAATCGTTTGATTTATAATTACGGAAGTGTGGGCCGACAAAGCGAACCGAGAGAGCATTCACCGCAGAGGCGCAGAGGGCGCGGAGAACTTCCGAGGCACACCGAAGACTACGCGGTCTTATGGGCGAATGCGGGAACTTCACTGAGGTGAAATCCGAGAACAAACATTGGATGCGGCGCGACGCGCCCCCAGCGCGTCAGCTCCCACTTGGCACGGATAAAGCGCACATCCGGCTGCAGCGACAGATCGAGAACCTGGCGCGTTTCCCCGCGATAGAACCGCTGCGGCATTTTCAGGAGCGGGAATTTTCCCCAGTCCTGGCCGTCGGCGGAGCCCCAGATGGAGATGTCCACGGATTCCTGCTCCAATTGGCCGGTGATGAGCATGGAACAGAGAAACGTTCGCGTCTGACTGCCGCCGATGTCGCGCGCTTCGCCATCGCCATTCGATGTAAGGCGCGTTCCAGCGGGTATCAGATCGAATTCCGTGGCCATGCGGCAGTCTCCTGAGCAGAAAATCTGGCGGATTCTAACACAGGTGCGTTGTTTTATATCGAGCCGGCGGCTGAAGTGGGTTTGAGCTTCGCCAATCGCTCGGCGGCGGCTTGAAATGTTTTTTCCGTCTTGCAAAACGTGAAGCGGAGATGCGTGCGGCCGTCCGCGGGATTCTGGTAGAAGCTTGAGCCGGGGACAGCGGCGACGCCGATTTCTTTCACCAGATATTTTGCGAAGGCGATGTCGTCCGGAAAGCCGAACGGCGAAATGTCGGTCATGATGTAGTAGGCGCCATGCGGCATGAAGCATCGGAAGCCCGCCCCCGTGAGGATTCCCAGCAGGCGATCGCGCCGCGCGAGATATTCCCGGGCAAGCGTCTGGTAATAGCTGGGCGGCGATTTCAAAGCCAGCGCGCCCGCCTCTTGGAGCGGCGCGGCAGCGCCTACGGTGAGAAAATCGTGCACCTTGCGGATTGCGGAAGTCACTTCCGGCGCAGCGATGGCCCAGCCGACGCGCCAGCCGGTGACGCTATAGGTCTTCGAGAGCGCGTGGATGGTGATGGTGCGCTCGCGCATGCCGTCGAGCGTGGCCATGGAGATGTGCTGCGCGCCGTCGTAGAGCATGTGCTCGTAGATTTCATCGGTGATGGCGTAGGCATTCCAG
>JBGPZR010000435.1:0-2283 GCA_041493845.1 Terriglobia bacterium
CTCATCGACGTGCTGCTGGCGATGAACGGCGCCTGGCTGATCAATTCCGCCATGGTGGTGATGGCCGCAGCGGTGTTCTTCGGCGGCGGCGTCGCAGTCCACTCGATCGAAGCAGCGCACCGAACGCTCGGCCCGCTGCTCGGAAAATTCGCAAGTGTGGCGTTTGCCGTCGCGCTGTTGTGCTCCGGGCTCTCCTCCTCGACGGTCGGGACGATGGCCGGACAGGTGATCCTCCAGGGCTTCCTCAATGTGCGCATCAGCATTTTTCTGCGCCGCCTGGTCACCATGATTCCCGCGATTGCCGTGATCGCCATGGGCCTCGATCCGTTGAAGACGCTCATCCTGAGCCAGGCCATCCTGAGTTTCTGCCTGCCGTTCGCGATGATCCCGCTGCTCGTCCTCACCCGGAGGCGCAATCTGATGGGTGCGCACGCAAATCGCCCTATTACGAATTACCTCGCCGCGCTCTCTACAGTTATCATCCTCACGATGAACATCTGGCTCCTCTACGCGATCTTTACTGGGAATTCCTGACCGGCCGTGCGAAGATTTCCTCGCGGAACACAAATCTGCCGAAGGTGAGATACACAGAATGACCGGGGACACTACCCAACAATCGAAGAATCAGCGAGGCGTGTTCGGCATCTTTATTTTATTTCTTATCGTGGCGGCCGGCGGCGCGGCGTTTTTGTATTACCAGAGCGATTGGCGCGTTCCCGCACAGATGAAAAGGTTCCAGAACCCTGTTCCTACAAACAACGAAGCCATCAGCGCGGGCATGATGATTTTCATGGACCACTGCCAGAGCTGCCACGGTGAAAATGGCGACGGCAAAGGTCAGAAGGCTGAGCAACTGTCCGTCGCGCCCGCGAACTTCACGGACATGCACGCCATGAGCGCCGTCACGGACGGCGAGCTATTCTGGAGAATCACGCACGGGCGGCGTCCCATGCCCAGCTTCAAAGATAAACTCACCGAGGAAGAACGCTGGCAGCTGGTCGTCTACATCCGCACGTTTGCGCCGAAGCCCAAGCCGGGCGCTCCAGCGCAGCCATAAATTTATTGGTGATCAGGCTCGCAGCGCGACTTACTTCACAGCAGCCAGCGCGTCGGCAACTTCCTTCACGTCCGGGACGACCGGAATATCGTAGTTCTTGAACCAGGCGATCTTCCCGGTGCGGTCAACAATGGCGATGGCGCGGCCGGTGATGCCCTTGTCCGCGAGATAGACGCCGAACTTGTCGCCCACAGCGCCGCGCGGCTGAAAATCCGCCAACAATGGATAATGAATGCCCATTTTTTCGGCGTAGGCTTTGTGCGACCACGCGCTGTCCACGCTGATTCCCAGCACCTGCGCGTCAAGCTGCTCGAATCGTTTCATGTCGCCGACAAAGCAGGCATGCTCTTTTGTGCAGGTGGGGCTCCAATCGAGCGGATAGAACACGAGCACCACATTTTTCTTTCCTTTGAAGTCCGAGAGCTTCACTTCCTTCTGTTCCTGATCCTTCAGTGTGAAATCGGGCGCTGCTGCTCCCACTGATATCGCCATGCTCGATCCTCCTGGTTCGCTCGCGCGATGAATTTTGAGAATTGCCGATGCGATGACTCCGAGGCGTCCATGATAGCCGAACCCGCAACACCAGACAAACCCGTGGGAGAACCAGCCGCCGCGCGCCAATCCGAATCCTAATCTGCTACCATACGCACCTGAAAGCGCGGAGCGGATCGAATAACTTGGCTCACATTTCTTACGAAGCGGCGTATCCCGAAATCGAACTAGCGCCGCGCAGCCGCAACTGGTGGGCGAAGTTGAAGGGCACGCCGGCCGAGTGCATTCACCTCGATGGCGAGCACGCGTGGATGGCGACGCTTCTGCCCGACACGCTCTATTTGCGCGGGAAACGCGTGAAGCGGCGCGAGCCGGTGCGGCCGGAAGTCTCGCTCTGCCGCGAATGCCTGCTGGGCGTTGCCGCGGGCGAATTGCAGGCGTATCGCGGGCGCGTGGTGGCGTTCGAGCCGGACGCGGAGAATTTCTCGCAGTATTTTTTTGTGGCGGCGCCGGATTTCGAAGCCGCGGGGCTCAAGTCTGACGTCGGCGCAGCGATCGAAAAGCGCCTGGCGGAAAATGGCCAGCGCTGCGCGGAATGCGCGCAGCCGGCCACCTGGCTCTGGTTTTCGCGCGAACAGGTGGCGAGCCTAGATGAAGTGGAACACATCCGCGAAGCGCCGGGCGAATGGTTCTGTCCCGAACACGGCGCGGGGATGCTTTGCGTCGCGTTCAAA
>JBGPZR010000068.1:0-8245 GCA_041493845.1 Terriglobia bacterium
AGTGAGAGTGCTGCCGGCAAAAGTGCCGCCGCCCGTAGCGGCCCAAGTCACCGCAGTGTTCGTGGCGTTGTAAACCGCGGCGGTGAAAATCACCTGGCCGCTAATGGGGACGGTCGCCATCCCGGGAAATACAACCACGGAGACGGAAGTGCTCGGATTGATGTTGCCACCGCCCCCGCCACCGCCGCAGCCGACCATCAACATGAGCAACGCGGCCGTGAAGGTGAACGGTGAGAGGCGGCGAAGGCGCGAGTGCATCCAGGAAAGCGATGACATTAATGGCCTCCCCTCTGGACATTCGCGGAGGAAGAGCTGCCGCGCGGCATGATCGCGCGGGCAGGAAGTCCGCGCTCGTTTCTCAGGATGAAAATGTGATTTGAGGTGGTCAGGACACGCGCGAGGAGGACAGGAGCGCCGCCGACATCGGCCATCATGCCCGTGATGCTCACATTCTGGCCGGTTGCGAGACCGAGCGTCCTGGTGCTGGCGACCGCGCCCGTGCCAAGGTGCGCATCCACGATGCCTTGCGCTGTTTGCAACTGCAGGTGAGTGCCGAGGACGCCCGGGCCTGAGACCGTTTCAATTTTCTGAATTGTTCCTTGAACATTAATTTCTTTCCCCAGGTCATAAACTGGCGAAGCCTCGCTCGGTCCGGTACCGGCAGCCGTCGGAAGAGTCGTCGACTGCGCGTGCGCAGACAACACGGCTAAGAGACAGATTGCCACCGCCGAAATGAAAAATAATTTCCCGCCAAAATTACGAATCATCATCCTCTCCTTAGGGATACAACTTTCATTCTAAGTATTGGGGCGAAAAGTTCCAGCGATATGAAGAATCAAAGCCCCGGATCGCATGGTGGGCTGCCAAGACTTCACCCGAGTTCTTAGATGCAAAATGCGTCAAAGAGAGGTACACGTGGGCGACGAAAATGTTGCGAGAAAAGAAATCCACCTCGATGGAGGGGGAAGGCACGGCCACGCCTTGCTGAGCGGGGCAGCGCGGCGTATTATTCCCGCCATGCGTGCTAAAGGAAGGAGATGTATGAAACTGCCCCGATTGCTCCTGCTCACGCCCATCGCGCTGCTGACGGCCGGATTCGCAACGCCAGGGCAACAACAGACCCCATCAACGCGCGGCTGGCAGCAAACACAGAAAACAGACGCCGCTCACGAGACTTCTTTCACGCAATTTACGTTGCCGGGCAAATTTCTCACACGGCCGCAGAAAGACGCCGCGAATCCCCCCGCCCTGGCGGTGAGTTGCCGACCTCACGGGTCCAGGGGAAATTTCTCCACGGCATACGTCAACGTCGGCGCCCCGCTGAACATCGAGTACGTGGAGCCCAATGAAATCAAGGCGGAGACGTCGTATTTTCCGAAGGTTTCCGTTCAATACCGGCTGGACGAAGCCAAAGAGGAAAAAGAGCAATGGACGCCGGGCGCGGAAAAAACCTCTGCCTCGATCCCCAAAAAGACGCTGGAGAAAATGCTGCGGGCGCACACTGTCCAAATCAAAGTGCAGGAATATCGCGGCGGGGAAATAACCATGCAATTTGATATCCCGGATTCGACGCAGCTTGGAACATCGTGCGATCTGCCCATCCGCAAGAAGTGATTGGGGCATGTCGTTTCGCACAGAAAGAATTTCGTGAGATTGCCAGCCAAGAGGGATCAAGACGGGCGAACACCTGTGTAAGGATGATTTGAAGGACTCTCCCACCGGGAGCGGCCATGTCCCCTGAAACAGCAAATATTTCCGTGCCGGGCCTGGAGCTGCGCACTTCCACGCAGGGAGATGTGGTTGTGGTGGCATGCAGCGGCAGGCTGGTGAGCGAGAATGCGCCGCACCTGAAGAACCACGTGAAAGGGCTGATCCCGCGCGAAAAGCGGATCGTTCTGGAATTAATCGAGATCACGCGCATAGATAGTGCTGGACTCGGGACGCTCGTGGCGCTTTACATCTCCGCGAAAAACGCAAACTGCGAACTTCACCTGGTGAACCTGAGCAAGCCGGTTCGCGATTTGCTGGGGCTTTCAAATCTGTTGTCGATCTTTGAAGCGTGCGGACGATATGGCACGCGCTTGCCCTGAGAAGAATTCAAAAAACAATCCATTGAGCAGAAGGCTCGGCGACACGCTGAAGAGCGACAATTCCACTTCGGCTGGGTTGACGATCCTCGCCGGAGCCTTAGTTCCGCAGCGGCTTGCCTGTTTTCAGGGTGTGGGCAATACGCTCTTGCGTTTTGCGTTCGCCGCAGAGCGAGACGAAGGCTTCGCGCTCGAGGTCCAGGATGTATTGCTCGGAGACGGTTTGCGGCGCGGTGAGCGAGCCACCGGCGAGTATCCCCGCGAGCTTGCGGCCGACGACGCCGTCGTGCTCCGTGGCGAACTCGCCGCGGACGAGCATGTGGATGGCGAGCTTGGCGGCGGCGAGAAATTCTTCACCGAGAACGCGTATTTCAGCGGGCACCGGAGGATGATATCCAGCGCGCACCATCGCCAGCGCGGTTTCCTTCGCATCAGCGATTTGGCGATCGCGGTTCATGGCAATCAGATCCGACGGGCGCAAATAACCGAGCGATCGCGCTTCTTCGCCGCTGGTGGAAACTTTTGCCATGGCGATATTTTCGAAGATGGGCTTAAGTGCGTGGAAGAGGTCGAGGTCCTCGCCGCCCGCCGAATGCTCGTTTGCTCGGATAAGCATTTCCTTCGTGCCGCCGCCCGCGGGAATCAGGCCGATACCGGTTTCGACCAGGCCGATGTAGGCTTCGGCGGCCGCGTGGATGCGCGCCGCGTGCAGGCTGATCTCGCAGCCGCCTCCGAGCGCCATCCCCTGCGGCGCAACGACGACGGGCCGCGGGGCGTACTTGATGGCCATGTTGACGCGCTGGAATTGGCGTATGCCGATGTGAATGTCGTCCCACTCGCCTTCCTGCGCGCCGATGAGCAGAAGCATGACGTTGGCGCCCACGGAAAAATTCGGAGCCTGGTTGGCGATGACCATGGCTTCAAATTCCGTGCCGAGGCGATTGATGCCCGCCTGGATCATGGCCGCTAGATCGCTGCCGATCGAATTCATCTTGGAGTGAAATTCGCAGCACACCACGTCATCGCCGAGATCAATCAGGCTCGCGCCGGAATTCGACTGCACCACACCCGAGCGATCCTTCAGCGATTTCAGGATGATGATTCCGGGCGGCTCGGGAAGGGCCCGCAAGGAGCCTGCGGCGAGATCGAAATAGCGCGTACTGCCTTTCTCGTATTCATAAAAAACTTTTTTTGGCGACGCAAGCACATTTTTTACGGCCGGCGGCGCCTGCTTGCCTTCGCGCTCGAGCGCTGAGGCCATTTTCTCCGCACCGATCGCATCCCAGACTTCGAAGGGGCCGAGCTCCCAGGCGAACCCCCAGCGCATGGCGCGGTCCACGTCGACAATGGAGTTCGCGATTTCCGGGACGCGCCGCGCGGCGTAAAGGCAATTTTCGCTGAGGCAGGACCAGAGGAAGCGGTTGGCTTTGTCACCCCCCTGGCCATCGAGTGCCGGGGCCACGAGCGAGCGGAGGCGTTCGCGCGTATCTTCGATGGCTTTGCCCGCTTCGATCGAGCCGAACTTCGCTTTCTGGCGCGGGCGATACTCGAGCGTCTTCCAGTCGAGCGTGAAGATTTCGGATTCCGTACCTTTCCTCACGCGCTTGTAGAAGCCACCGCCGGTTTTGTCGCCGAGCCAGCCGCGCTTCAGCAGTTCTTCGACGAACGCGGGAACGCGCCACATTTCGCGCGATTCATCGTTAGGGATGTTCTCGTAAATATTGCGGACCACGTGGACGAGAACGTCGAGGCCGACGATGTCGGCCGTGCGGAACGTGGCGGATTTCGGCTGGCCGATGGCAGGGCCGGTACATGCGTCCACTTCCTCGATGGTCATGTCGAGGGCCTGCATCTGGCGCAGGACATTGAGCATCGCGTAGGTGCCGACGCGGTTGGCGATGAAGTTGGGCGTGTCTTTGGCGACCACGACGCCCTTGCCCAGGCGGAAATCACAAATTTCGTTGAGCAAGTCGAGCACTTCGGCGCGCGTCTTCGGGCCGGGGATCAACTCGACCAGTTTCATGTAGCGCGGCGGATTGAAGAAATGCGTGCCGGCCCAGTGCTGTTGGAAATCTTCGGAGCGGCCTTCGGCGATCAGATGGATGGGCAAGCCGGATGTGTTGGAAGTGACGATTGTGCCGGGCTTGCGGACAGCCTCGACGCGGGAGAACAGGTTGCGCTTAATTTCGAGATTTTCGGCGACAGCCTCGACAATCCAGTCCACCTGGCCGCACCAGCCGAGATTGTCTTCGAGGTTGCCGGGGGTGACCAGCCGCGCGGTCTCAGGCGTGAAGAACGCCGCGGGACGGGCTTTTTTTGCGGCTTCGAGGCCGGCGAGGACGATTCGATTGCGGACCGCGGAGCTTTCAAGGGTCAGCCCTTTGCGGGCCTCGTCCGGAGTGAGCTCGCGGGGAACAATATCGAGCAAGTAACACGGGATGCCGGCGTTGGCGAGGTGAGCGGCGATGCGCGCGCCCATCGTGCCGGCTCCCAGAACAGCGACTTTTTCAATGCGTCGTTTCATGGTCATGCGTAAAAGCGAACGTCGAGGTTACAAAACGAGTAACGGCGGGTCAACCTGAAAGACTGCGAGCGACCGAAGTACGCTAAACTGTTGCTTGGAGTGATTGCACCAGATGGGAACAACGGTCAAATGGCTCGGGAAAGCCATCCGGGGCTTGCGGACTTTTGCCTACGGCCCGGATGGTGAACGGCCCAAAGTGGGCGTCGCGCTGGGCGGCGGATTTGCGCGAGGCATCGCCCACATTGGCGTGCTGCGCGTGCTGGTAGAGCACGAGATCCCTGTTGATTTTATCGCCGGGACCAGCGTGGGCGCGCTTATCGCGGCCGGGTACGCCAGCGGAACGCCGCTGGAAGAAATGGCCAGGCAGGGCAGCGGCACGCAATTCAAGGATTTCGGGCGCTGGACGCTTTCGCGGATGGGCATGGCATCGAACGACCGGCTGGAGGATTTCCTGCGTCGGTTCACGACCGCGAAATATTTCAATCAGCTCAAGATTCCGCTGACCATTGTCGCGACCGATCTGCTGAAAGGCGAGTCCGTTCATTTCACGGAGGGCGAACTCGGGCCGGCATTGCGCGCATCGTGTGCGTATCCGGGATTGTTTTTGCCGGTGGAGCATCAAGGGCATTTTCTCGTGGACGGTTTTTTGACCGAGCAGGTGCCGGCGCCGGCGGCGCGCGAAATGGGGGCCGAGATGGTGATCTCGGTGCACCTCGAGCCGGGGCTCCTAGATTCGAAGCCGCGGAATACGATCGAGGTGATCAGCCGGTCGTTCTCTATCATTCAGGGCGTGACCAAACAGCCGTGGCGGGCTGCCACGGACATTCTGATCGAGCCGGATGTCCACCACGTGCTGTGGGATGAGTTTGTGAAGACGCCGATGCTTATCGCCGCCGGAGAAGATGCTGCGCACGCAGCCTTGCCAATAATCAAAGAACTGCTGGCCGGCGGCACCCGCCAACCTCAGCAAACGCCGGAACGCGACGACGTCCGCGAAGAAGTCTAGCAGCAGCCGGGCGCCGCTCTCTGCTCACCAACTTTGGAGTACCGCGTCGAATGCACTGTGAGGAGCCGGGCTCGCACTGCGATGACCGCTGCAACGCCCCAGTCATACGCAGAGTGAGTTCGGCTCTTCCTCCTCGCTGCAAAACCCCACTGGTGTCTGTGCACCGAATATCCGAATTTCTGTAGGCGGGAAATTACGCGGGTTCTAGCGGACTTCCTGGAGCTCAACAACGACCGGCTGGCCGTTGCCTTTGCCGCGTTTTGTAAACCAGTCACTCATGGCAGAGGCAAGGCGCGCGGGGTCTACGCTGAGTCCGGCTTCGAGCTGGCCCTCTCCGGTCGGGAGGGTGTCGTCGAACTCGGCTGAGCCGGTGAAATTCCGCATGCAAAAGCTGTCCAGCCAGTCGAGTGGCGCAGGGCGGCGTTCGCCGACAATCAAAATCTCTGCTTTCAGCTTTCGTGCGTACATCGCGATGAAAGTATATCATCGGGCACGCGCGGCGGCCTTTTCGCGGGGAGAGCGCCTTGCAATTCCTTGGGCCGTGCCCTACACTTTTATAGTTGTGGGTGCCTCTGAATCACCTTTTGTGATGCGCTCGGGCATGGCTGGCCGAGCAGCGTCCCCCGCGCGAAAATCTTAGGAGGATTGGTGCCGACACCGCTGGAAAGCTGGGTGGAAGAATCCGCGCGCTTGACAAAGCCGTCGAAAATTGTGTGGTGCGATGGCTCGCAGGCTGAAAATGAACGGCTGACCGAGGAAATGCTGCGCGACGGTACTTACATCGAGCTGAACCAGAAGACTTACCCCCGCTGTTACCTTCACCGCAGCAATCCGAACGATGTGGCGCGCACCGAAGGCGTGACTTTTATCTGCTCGCGCAACAAGGAAGACGCCGGACCGACCAATAACTGGATGGCGCCGAATGCGGCGCGGGACAGAGTCCGGCCGCTGTTCGACGGGGTAATGAAGGGGCGCACGATGTACGTGGTGCCCTACATCCTGGGGCCGGCGAATTCTCCTTACAGCAAAGTAGGCGTCGAGATCACGGACAGCGCATACGTGGTGGCCAACATGCACATCATGTCGCGCATGGGCAAGGTGGCGCTCGACCGGCTGCAAAGCTCCGAGGACTTTGTTCCCGGTCTTCATTCGCTGGGCGATTTGAACCCCGACCGGCGATTTATTCTGCAATTCCCTGAAGAAAAATTGATCTGGAGCATTGGGTCGGGCTACGGGGGCAACGCGCTGCTGGGCAAGAAATGCTTCGCGCTGCGGATCGCGAGCTGGATGGCGCGCGACCAAGGCTGGATGGCGGAGCACATGCTGATTGTCGGGCTCGAGGATCCGTCCGGCAAAGTGACCTACATGGCGGCGGCGTTCCCGAGCGCTTGTGGGAAGACGAACATGGCCATGATGGTTTCGGCGCTCGAGAAACAGGGTTACCGCATCTGGACCGTCGGCGATGACATCGCCTGGATGCACGTCGCGTCCGACGGGACGCTGCGCGCGATTAATCCTGAGACGGGATTTTTTGGCGTCGCGCCCGGGACGAACGCCAAGACGAATCCTAACGTCATGAAAGCGCTGCAGCGCAACTCGATATTCACGAATGTGGGCTTGACGCCCGCGCGCGAGCCCTGGTGGGAAGGCATGGAGAGCGCGCCACCCGAGGGGCTGATTGAGTGGAAAGGCCAGCCGTGGAAGCCGGGGAGTGGCGCTGCGGCGCAGCCCAATTCGCGGTACACCGTTCCAGCGAAGCAGTCGCCTTCGATCTCGCCTCGTTGGGAAGACCCCGCGGGGGTGCCCATCTCTGCGCTGATTTTCGGCGGACGGCGCGCACGCGTGGCGCCGCTGGTCTACGAGTCGTTCAATTGGCAGCACGGCGTTTTCGTCGGCGCGACGATGGCTTCGGAGACCACCGTGGCGATCACGGACAGCCTGGGCGTCACGCGGCGCGATCCGATGGCCATGCTTCCCTTCTGCGGCTACAACATGGCCGATTATTTCCGGCATTGGCTTACTATGGGCCCGAAGCTGAAAAATCCGCCGAAGGTTTTCAACGTGAACTGGTTCCGCAAGGGCGCTGACGGGAAATTCCTCTGGCCGGGCTACGGCGAAAACGTGCGCGTGCTGAAGTGGATGCTCGACCGCATTGAAGGCCGCGCCGAAGCGGCGGAGACACCCATCGGCTTTGTGCCCACGCCAAATTCTTTGACGCTGGATGGCCTTTCGATCTCACGCGAAAGTATCGATGAACTGCTTCGCGTGGACCCAGCCGACTGGATCGCCGAAGAAGAGGCCACCGGAAAATTCTTCGAGAAGTTCGGCAGCCGCCTGCCGGAAGAAATTCGCCGGGAACACGAAGAGCTCGCCTCACGCCTGCAGCGCTCGTCTGTGGCCACCAAATAGCACATCTCCGGATCGATCGTGTGAAATCACCACCCGCGCCCACACCGAGGCCTGGTTTAAGAAATATGCCATCATGCCTCCGGAGCTTGCCGCGCTCCTGGCAAAATCGACCGACATCCCCGTGGACATGGATCCGGAATTCGATTTCAATCCGCCAGTTCGATAGCGCTTGTCGCGCCGCGTGCACGACGACGCTGTGCCGTCAGGATCCAGTGATCA
>JBGPZR010000298.1:0-3637 GCA_041493845.1 Terriglobia bacterium
AGCGTATCGCCCGAGTAATTGAAGGCTTGGCTCGGTGTGCCCTCAAGAAATTCGAACAAGCTGGGGAATCTGATTCTGCCGCGCGAGTATTTTTGAAATAATTGTTGAATGCTTGTACGCCGGAATTCGCCGCCGAACTTTAGGTCGTGTTTGCCGATTTTCCAGGAGAAGCTGTCGATGAGCTGATTGTTCATGTCCACGCGCTGCCGCGGGTCGCCCGAGGTCGCGCCTGGCTGCGCGAAGAAACTGGTGCCGCCGTTCGGCGTCGCCGCAGCCAGAATGATCGGCAGTCCGGACGAGTGGCAGGAAGGAGCAGTCAGTGGCACATTGCAGAGCCCGATGGTGCTCGGATCAAAGCTGGCGTCCTGCGGAAAAAAACCTTCCGCAAAACGGTTCCATCCATACCGCAAATCATTCACTTTTGTCGGAGAGAACACGTGCACGTAGGAAAGCGACACAAGTTGGACTCGCGTCGGCGTTTCCGTGTTGAAGCCGGGAAGCTGTCCGCCCGTGGCGTTCAGTTGCAACGGAAAGGATTGAGTGCTATCCCCGAAAAAGTACCGCCCAGTCAGAATATTGTTTTGGTTGAAATTGTGGTCAATCTTGCCAATCAAGCTGCTCAAGTTGTTGAATGAGGGGGAGATCACTTGCGAGTTGGCATTGTTCGCCTGAGTCGGACAGCCGATGTCATTCCCAGTGCGAGGAAGGGAGGCAGTTCCAAAGGTTCCGGGAATGTTCGGCTTCGGCCAAAACTTCAGCATGGCATTGGTCACAGGATTCGGCGTCCCACCTCCCGCGATGATCGCGGCGTTGTCGGCTGCGACTTGGGCAGGGTCCGGCACGCAAGCAAGTCCAACGACCCCAACCGTCTCACGCTGCCCTTCGTAATCTACGAAGAAAAATGTCTTGTCCTTCACAATCGGTCCGCCCAGCGAACCACCGAATTGATTGTTGTGAAATGACGCCCGCTGCTGGTCCTTGGTATTGAAATAGTTCCGCGCGTCCAGTGCATTGTTTCGGAAATACTCGAATGCCGTTCCATGCAGTTGGTTCGACCCGCTTTTCGTCACTATATTCACCACCGCGCCGCCATTCCGTCCGTATTCTGGTTCGAAATTGGATGCCACGTGCATTTCTGACACCGCATCGATCGGAAGAATTGTCGCGGGCGTCGCGAACACGCCGGCTTCATTGATAGCCGGGTCGTTCCGGTAGCCGTCATTCATATCCGTGCCGTCTAGCAGATAATTATTCGACCGCCCGCGCGCTCCGTTCATCGAAAACTCGCCGAACGATCCCGGCGAATCGGTGATCTGGTCGGGCGATCCCGCGACGCCAGGATTCAGAAAAATTAATTTCGTATAGTCGCGCCCGTTGATCGGCAAGTCCTTCACGTTGTCCTGAGTCAGAACTCCACCCAGCACATTACTTGTCGTTTCAATTTGTGATAGCGTTTCGCCCTGGACCACAATCTGCTGCGTCACCGCGCCGGCCTTCAGCACCGCATCTACGCGCCGCTCAACCGAAACATCTACTCTCACACCCGTCGTCACCGCCTTCTGGAAGCCCTTCATCTCGATGGTCACGTTGTAAATTCCGATGGGAAGCTCCGGCACCAAATAGCCGCCATCCGAGCCGGTGTCCGTCGTGCGGTCAATCCCGGTGTCCACGTTGTGCACCATCACCTTTGCGCCCTTCACCGACGCATTGCTCGTGTCCGTCACCGTGCCCAGAATCGAGCCGCGAAATGTTTGCGCCGACGCGCTCGTCACCCCCAGCGCCATCAGCAGCAGCGCCGCGCACACGACTGCCACACGCACTCCCCACCGTCGAGATCGTTCCATTGTCATCTCCTGTGATCGCTTATAACACCGGGCAGGCACACTCGCTCCATCGCTTCTGCCGATGGAACCCATAAACTCCGCGGACGGCACCCCCAGCGCCATCCCACACCCCCAAATTCACGTATAGCTATATGCCGCTGCGGGATGCAGAGTCAAGAGTGCAGTTTACCTCCGGTTTCCTCCCGCTGACGGCTCACCCTCCCGCCCGTTCCCGCCGCCGCTGCCCGCGCCGCAAGCGCCAAGCCCCGCGCCCGCGTCTGATATACTCGCGTGCTTGCGCGCCGCCCCTCGGCGCGCCAGTCCAATGCCCGCATCGCAACCAAAGCGCTTGTTCCTCATCGACGCCATGGGCTACATCTTCCGCGCCTTCTACGCCCCCATGCCCATGCGCCTCCGCAGCGCTGCCGGCGTTCCCACCAACGTTCCCTACCTCTTCGCCACCATGATCCGCAAGCTCGTCAAAGACTGGCAGCCCGACTACCTGGGCGTTGCTTTCGACCTCGCCGCGCCCACCTTCCGCGACAAGCTCTTCGCCGCTTACAAAGCTCAGCGCCCGCCGATGCCCGAAGATCTCGCCGTGCAGCTCCCCTACGTCCGCCGCTATTGCGAAGCCATGCGCCTGCCCATCCTCGAATATCCCGGCTACGAAGCGGACGACGTCATCGGCTCGCTCGCCCGCCAGGCCACCAAGAAGAATCTCGAAGTCATCATCGTCACCAGCGACAAGGACCTGATGCAGCTCGTCACGCCGCACGTCCGCATTCTCAATCCCGCCAAAGCCGATCTCGTCATCGACGAGAAAAAAGTCGAGGAGCTCATGGGCGTCCCGCCGAAAAAAGTTCCCGACGTCATGGCCCTGATGGGCGACACGATCGACAACATTCCCGGCGCGCGCGACCCCAACGAAAAGCCCGCCCCGGGCGAGCGCCGCAAAGCAGGCATTGGCGAAGTCGGCGCGCGCCAATTGATCCAGCAATACGGCAGCGCCGAAGAAACTCTCAAGCACGCCGGCGAAGTGAAGCGCGCAAGCTACCGCGAGGCGCTCGAAAAAAACGCCGAGTTCGTCAAGCTCAGCAAGCAGCTCGCGACGATTCCCACTGACGCGCCCGTTCCGCTCGCGCTCGACGCGCTCATCATGGAAGAGCCCGACCTCACCGCGCTGCGCGAACTCTACGCCGAGCTCGGCTTCACCTCGCTGCTCCGCGAACTCGCGCCCGCCGCGGGCGACAGCGGCGAAACGACCGACTACGCCGCGCTGGACTCACCCACCGATCTCCGTGAGCTCCTCAAAAAAATTCCTCGCGGCCAGGAAGCCGCTGCCTGGCTCGCGCTCGATGCGCAGGACCCGGACGAAGAAGGCTTCGGCACGCACGTCCTCGGCGTCGAAGTTTCAACCAAGCCCTCCACTGCGCGCACCGCCGCAAACGACATCGAAAACAAATCGCTCGCGGCGATGAAAGACTGGCTCGCAAACGCGGGCCAGCCAAAAGTGGTCCACGATCCGAAACTTTTTCATCTCCTCGCCGCGCCCGATTCCCCGGGCGATGCAAAGGCCGTCGCCGGAATTCGCCACGCTACCATGCTCTATTCCTACCTCCTGCGGCCCACCACTTCGAATCACACTTTCGCCGAAGTCGTCCTGCGACATTTGAATCGCACGCTTTCGGGCGCCGCCGGTGAACGCGCTGATTTTCTGCTGCGGCTCGCGCCTGTGCTGCGCGCCGAAGTCGAAAAGCAGGGCCTCACCGGGGTTTACGAGAAAATCGATTTGCCGCTCGCGCCCGTTCTCGCGC
>JBGPZR010000176.1:0-5207 GCA_041493845.1 Terriglobia bacterium
AGTACAAACTGTTAACCACGCTGGTCAAGCACGCCGGCAAGGTGCTCACGCATCGTTTTCTACTCAAAGAGGTATGGGGCCCGCTACACAGCCAAGAAACGCACTACCTGCGCGTTTTCATGGCGAGCCTGCGCCGCAAAATCGAAGAAACCATCCTGGCGATTCAGGTGGAGCGCCACTACACGAAAGAGCAGATCTTCACCATGTATGCCAACCAGATCTATCTGGGTGCAGGCAACTACGGCTTCGAAGCGGCGTCGCAATACTATTTCAACCGGCCGGTGGGGCAGTTGACGCAGTCGCAAGCGGCCATGCTCGCCGCGATCATCCGCGGGCCGATTTACAGCCCGATCTCTCATCCGGATCGCGCCATCGCGCGGCGCAACCTGGTGCTTTCGTTGATGGCGCGTGGTGGAAAAGTGACGCAGGCGCAGGCCGCAGCCGCAATGAAAGAGCCGCTCGGCTTGCACCTCACTTCGCCGCGCAACGATCTGGCTCCCTACTTCGTCGAAGAAACCCGCCAGTATCTTGAACACACCTACGGAACGGCGGCGGTGCATGAGCAGGGTTTGCGTGTCTATACCACGCTGAATGTTGCCATGCAGAAAGCCGCGAACCTGGCTGTGCGCGACGGCCTGCATGCTTACGATCGCCGCCATGGCTGGCGCGGTAATTTGCCGAATATCCTGGCGGAAAATTCCGGCACGCTCGACAGCTATCAGAACGACGACTGGCGCGGCTCCATTCAAAAGGGCGATTACGTGACGGGCCTGGTGACCACGGTCGAGCCGACTTTCGCGACCATCAAAATCGGCGCGATCCACGCGATGCTGACGCCGGCCGATTTTGCCTGGACCGGGCGGAAATCCCCGCCGCAACTGTTGAAGGTGGGCGACCTAGTGGATGTGCAGATCACGGAGCTTGCCGGCAACACCGCGCGCGTGCAACTCGAGCAGCAACCCGCCGCACAGGCCGCGCTGGTCGCGATTGACAATCCCACGGGCGAAATCAAGGCCATGGTCGGGGGCTACGATTTTGTGGAATCGAAATTCAACCGCGCGACGCAGGCCGTGAGGCAAACCGGCAGTTCGTTCAAAGTATATGTGTACGCCACCGCGCTCGAACAGGGCGCTTCGCCATTCGACACCATCGTGGACCAGCCGGTTACGTTCCGCAGCGGCGGCCAGGATTATTCGCCCAAGAATTACGACGAGAAGTTCGAAGGGCGCATCACACTGCGGCGCGCGCTGGCCGATTCGCGCAACGTTCCGGCGGTGCGCCTGCTGGACAAAGTCGGGGTGCAGAACGTGATTGATATGACGCGGCGCTTCGGCGTCGCCAGCCCGCTGCCGCCCTATCTGCCGCTGGCGCTTGGCGCAGCGGACCTGACGCTGATGGAGCACACGTCGGCGTTCACGGTGTTTCCCGACGATGGCATTCACATCGAGCCTCACACGATTCGCCGTGTGACCTCCTATGACGGCGTGGTGCTCGAAGAGCCGCGGCCGCAGGTGAGCGATGTAATTCCACCCGACGTGGCGCGCACCATGGTCGCGATGCTTGAGGAAGTGGTGCAATTCGGCACCGGCGTTCGCGCGAAAGAGTTGGGCCGTCCTTCGGCTGGGAAAACAGGAACCACAAACGACTTCACCGATGCGTGGTACATCGGCTTCACGCCGCAGTTGACGGCCGGCGTCTGGGTGGGCAACGACGATAAGCGCATATCTCTCGGGAAGAAGGAGACGGGCGCGCGTGCTGCATTGCCCATCTGGCTCGAGTTCTCGCAACGAGCCATGCAAGGAATCCCGGCGGAGGATTTTCCGAATGTGGTGCCGCTTGAGAAACTGGCCGGCGGAAAACAAATTCAGGTGGACACGCCCGATACCGCGCCGCCAGCCGACGCTGCCGAGCAAGGCCTGACGGAGGCCGGCGCGCCGGCGCGCCCGCGTCCCCCGGAGAAGCCGCTGCAGAAAGTTTCCGCGCCGGCCCAGTCAAACGGTTCGCCTGCTGCTTCGCCACAACAACACTAGAAGCCATCTGGCTCTGTTGACATCGTCGTCAGGGGAGAGCAAACCGAGAAGGCATTTACCGCAGAGGCGCAGAGGGCACGGCTTTTTACCCTGAGGTACGAAGGGCAGCCATGCCAAAAGGCGCCCAGAATTCAGGGGGTTTTGCACTCTGAGGTCGGAAGGACGGGCTGCAATGTCATCTGGGAGATGGGTTTTAGTTGACCCAGTTGTCGGGACGTGTGGGAGGCTTCTCGTTGTGGTCGCGCACGTACACTTCGAATTTCTTTTTCAGGCGCCGGCGCTGCCAATCTGAAAAGTAGTTGCGGAAATTGTAGAGGAACGACCCGCGGCGCAAGTACAGGTAGCCCACCAGCATTCCGCCGAGATGGCAGATGTGGCTCACGTTGTCGCCCGTTGCGCCGATGGTGCCGAAGAATTCGATTGCGCCCATCACGATCACGAAGATGCGCATGGACACGGTGACGGGCAACGGAAAAACCCACACCTGGCGGTGCGGCATAGTCACCGCAACTGCCAGCAGGACTCCATAAATTGCTCCCGACGCGCCGATCGTAGGCGCCAGAGCGGTCCCCAGGCCGTGAGGATCCAGGATGGTCTTCACGATTACGTTGATCACTCCGGCCCCGACGCCGCAGACAAAGAAATAGATGTAGAAGCGCCGCGAGCCCCAGGTACGCTCCAGGTCGGCCCCGAACATCGCAAGATAAAGAAGATTGAAGATGAGATGGAGAATTCCGCCGTGTAGAAAAATGTACGTGAATAGCTGCCAGATATAGCCGTGCGTCACCGCGTAAGGCACCAGCCCGAACCACCGGGGCCAGAAAATCCACCCTGCGGAATGGAAGATGAGCCCGGACAACTCCTGGACGGTGAAAACTCCGACGCACACCAGGCAAATCGTCTTGATGGCGCGTGGGAAATAACCGCTGAGGTCGAAACGGTACCCGTAACCGCGCCCGAAAGATCTCATTGCAACCAAGTCTAAATGCTTGCCGCGGCGGAGTCAAAGAATCGACGCCGCAGTTCTTTATCAGTTCAGCTTCTTGCGCGCGAAGTGGAAGAGCGAGGCCGCCAGCAGAATGAACATGAAAAGGCCGAAGAGATTGCTGGTGGCGAGCGAGGCGGCATATCGGGAGTGCAAGAAGGAACCGAGCCGGTCGAAAAACTTTGGGCCCAACGCGAACAGATCCGCGCGCCATGGAAGATGTAGCAGCGACGTAAGCCACTGCGGCGTGTGCGTGGAAATTTCCGGGTCCTGCAGAAGATTGATGATGATGCCGAGCAGTCCGAACACGCCGCCGGCGGCGATCAAGCCGCTGGAATAGAGCGCTCCGGGGCTGGCTTCGCCTTCTTCGGATTTCTTCGATGTGGTTTCCACCAGCCAGCGCACCAGTCCGCCGGCGAACATGGTGGCCGTGGTTCCAATCGAAAGATACGAGCCCACCGCAAACGCCAGCGAGCGCACGCCCAGAATTTCCACCGCCAGGACCAGCGCCACTCCCATCAATACCAGCCGCCAGGGCAGCCGCTGATTCAGGATTCCGTTGATCACCGTGGCCATCAGGCGCGCTTGCGGAGCGGGAGCCTTGTCGCTGCCGATGCCCTGCACCCACTGAATTTCAATTTGTTTCGTCTGTGGATCATAGAGGTATTCGCCGTCGGGGATTTCGTGCGAGCCCAGCGAGTTGATCAGCGCATACGTCTTTCCCTGATGCGTGTAAGCCGCTCGCTCCACTTTTACGCCGGATGGCATGGCTTGCACGTTCAACGGAATTTGCGTGGGCACAAACTTTTGCAGGCCGGTGTTCATCAAATTCAATGTGGCGCCGATGGCGATGGTGGAAATGGTGACGCCGATCAGCAAGCCCCACTGCTGGCGCACCGGCGTTGAACCCACCAGATAACCGGTTTTCAAGTCCTGCGAAGTGGCTCCGGCGATAGCCGCAGCCGTGCAGACGACGCCTCCAATGATCAACGCGAGCACCGCATAATTCGGCGCGGTCCAGCCGGACACGAAAAATATCGCGCAGGTAGCCATCAGCGTTGCAATACTCATGCCGCTGACGGGATTCGAAGAATTCCCGAGCAGGCCACTGATCCGCGAAGCCACCGTGACGAAGAGAAATCCGAAAAAGACTACGAAGATCCCCGCCAGCAGATTCTGATACCACGCCGTGTCCGCGCCCTTGATCGGATGAAACGTCAGCAGCACCCACATCATCACCACGATCCCGAGCGACCCGATCACCACCGTCCGGATCGACATGTCGCGATCAATGCGGCTCTTCGCGGCCGCCGTTCCCGCTCCTTCCGCTCGCACGTCCTTCAGTCCGGCACTCAGCGCGGAAATGATCGTAGGCAGCGTGCGCAGCAGCGTGATTAGCCCGGCCGCGGCCACGGCGCCCGCACCCATCGGGCGGATGTACTGCCGCCACATGTCGTCCGGCGTCATCAGCGGGATGGGAATTGTGGACGGATAGATGGGCGTGTTCCCGGCAAGCTGCCCGAAAAACTTAATCGCCGGCATAATCAGCAGCCAGGAAATCACGCCGCCGGCAAAAAGAATCCCGGAAACTTTTGGCCCGATGATGTAACCCACTCCGAGATATTCGGAAGTGATCGTGGCGCGGAAGGAAGCGCCGGGAAACCAATCGGGACGGCTTTCGGGCTGCGGATTCCACGCCTGAATGGTGTTCATCAAAAAAGTGTAAGCGCCGCCGAGCCCCAGGCCCCAGAAAACGCGCCCGGCAAACGAGCCGCCGCGTTCCCCGGCAACGAGCACGTCCGCGCAGGCCGTGCCTTCCGGAAACGTCAGGTTGCCATGCTCCTTCACGATCAGCTGCCGCCGCAGCGGAATCATGAACAGCACGCCGAGCCATCCGCCCAGCAGCGCCAGCGGAAAAATCCGCCAGAAGGTGAACTCCGAGCCGAAGCCCAAAAAAATCAGCGCCGGAATCGTGAACATCACGCCCGCGGCCAGCGACTCGCCCGCGGAGCCGGTGGTCTGCACGATGTTGTTTTCAAGAATGGTCGAGCGGCCGAACGCGCGAAGAATGCTGATGGAGAGGACGGCGATGGGAATGGACGCGGAGACGGTCAGCCCGGCGCGCAGGCCCACATACACCGTCACAGCGCCGAACAGCAGCCCGAAGAGGGAGCCCAGCACGACGGCGCGCA
>JBGPZR010000304.1:0-3553 GCA_041493845.1 Terriglobia bacterium
AGTTGAGAGAGACCGTCACGAAAGCTTTCTGTCCCGTTGAAACATTCGGGTTCACGCCCGATTGCGATTGGTGTGCGGGCGATATACTGTGGCACGACAACGCCACGGAATTCCGCGTCGTGTACCGGGGCAACGAAGTAAGCCGAATCCGGATGCCACTTGCAGGCCGCCACAATGTGCTCGACGCGCTCGCCGCCGTCGCCCTTGCTTACGGGCGCGGAGTGGAATGCGAAGCCATAGAAGGCGCGCTTGCCACGTTCCAGTCAGTGCGCCGTCGCATGGAGATCAAGGGCGAGGCGGGCGGCGTTCTTGTGGTCGAAGATTTTGCGCATCATCCCACGGCGATTCGCATGACGCTCGAGGCGACGCACACGCGCTGGCCCGGCCGCAAGATTTGGGCCGCCATCGAGCCGCGCTCGAATACCATGCGACGCAAAATATTTCAGGATGTGTTGCCTGACGCGCTGGCCATCGCCGATGCCGTGGTCATCGGGCCCGTGAGCCGCGCGCAGTTGCTCGAAGAAGTGGATCGTCTTTCACCCAGTGGGATCGCCGACTCGCTGCGCAAGCGCGGTTGCCCGGCAAAGGCATTTGATTCCTCAGTGGAAATTGCCGAGTATCTGGCTGAGAACGCCAAGCCGGGAGACCTTGTCATGGTGATGTCTAACGGCAGCTTCGATGGCTTGTGCATGAAACTCCTCGACAAGTTGAAGTCTCTATCCGGGGCCCGTCGTTGAAGCGCACGACAGTGAAACAGTTTCTTCGTCTCAGCGCTGCGATGGCCTTGCTTGAACTTGCTTTTTTCGCCCGGTCGGCATTTGCCACAATTCGATATCAGATTTCTCTCTCACACCCCGAGCAGCATATTTTTCATGTCTCCATGCAACTGGTTGCGCAGGAGGGTGAACGGGACATCACCGTAGCTCTGCCCGCATGGGACGCCCTGTACCAGATCCGCGACTTTTCCTATCGGGTTCGCGATGTTCGCGCAACGCAATCGGCAGTTGAGGCAACGCCCTTGAGCATTCAGAAGATCGACAAGCAAACATGGCGCATCTCGCTTTCACCTTCCGAGGTCCGAACCGTGAACATCAGCTACTCGATTGAATGGGACGACCCCGGACCATTCAGCTCCCAGCTCAATACTCATCACGCGTTCCTCAATTTTGCCGAGGTGCTGATGTATGTTCCCGGTCGCCGCGGCGAGGACACTCTGGTGTCCTTCGGCGGAGTGCCCGATGGCTGGAAAACTATCGCGGCGCTTCCGGCGGGTCCGTTCGAGAACTCATTCACCGCAGCAAGCTATGACGCGCTCGTAGACGCGCCGGTGGAAGCAGGGAAATTCGATGAATTCGAGTTTGACAGCGGCGGGGCGCATTTTTGCGTCGTCATGGACACGCACAGCTACCGTAAAGGTCCGCTCGAAAACGCTCTGAAGCGAATCACAGCTTACCAACTCCAATTGATGGGCGGGCCGCCGTTCAAGGAATACACCTTCATCTTCCACATCGGCCCGTATTCCGAGATCGGCGCCGGCGGGGGCATGGAGCACATGAACTCGACAGCGATTGCCACAGGTTCGCTCGAAAGCGCCATTACCGTTGCCGCGCACGAATTCTTTCATGCCTGGAATGTGAAGCGCATCCGCCCGCAGGCGCTCGAGCCGGTGGACTTCACCAAAGAGCAATACACCCGCTCCCTGTGGTTCGCCGAAGGCGTCACGAACACCTATCAGTACTACACTCTCGAGCGCACGGGTCTCTGGTCGAAAGAGGCGTTCCTGGGAGACCTCGCCGAGCAAATCTGCGAGCTCGAAGCGCGTCCGGCGCGACTGTGGCAGAGCGCGGAGGAATCGAGCATGGACGCGTGGTTCGAGAAATACGATCTCTACAACCGCCCCGACCGCAGCATCTGGTATTACAATAAAGGGCAGATTCTGGGCGTCCTGCTGGATCTTGAGATTCGCGCCGCCACCGAAAACAGGAAATCTCTCGATGATGTTTTTCGGCTGATGAACGAAAAATACGCGCGCCGGAGGAAATTCTACGACGACAGCACCGGCATTCGCTCAGCCGTCGAAGAAGTCGCAGGGACCAGCTTCCAGAGCTTTTTTGAGAAGTACGTTTCCGGCACGGATTCCATCCCGTACGACGAATTGTTTCGCGCCGGCGGGCTCGAGCTAAAAATTGAAAAGCAGGATTCGGCCAACTATGGCTTCTGGCCGAGCCCGACGCTGAACGGGATGATGGTCGCCGCAGTCGAATCCGGCAGCGCCGCAGAAGCTGCGGGTGTGAGGGAGGGCGACATCCTGGTGGAATTAAACGGGGAGCCATTCCCTCGAAGATTTTCCACGTGGCTTGGCGAGCAATCGCCTGGTCAGAAAGTAAATTTGCGCGTGCGCCGCGACGGGGAGGAGAAAGATTTCTCCTTCGCGCTCGGCGCGCATAGCGACCAGCGTTGTTCCCTCACCGATGCACCACACCCAACCGAAAAGCAGCGCCGCATCCGCGACGGTCTCCTACATGGCACCACCGACTGACATGTGCACGGCGCCGCACCGATTCTCGACTCTCAACTTTCAACTTTCAGCTGTTGGCCCATCGTTCAAATGATTCGCACGATCATCGTTGTCCTCTACCTCGTTCTCGGCCTTGTATTAGTCATGCCTTGGCTCATCCTCTGGAGCCTTCTGACAGGCAGCCCCGATTTCATGTACCAGATGACCATGAAGGCTATTCGCTCCGGCTTGCGCATCGCCGGAATTCGCGTCCGCGTCGAGGGCCTGGAAAATATTCCGTCCGGCGTCTGCATCTTTGCCGCAAATCACGTCTCGAACATGGACCCGCTCGCTTTCGTCCCCGCGATCCCACGCCGCGTTTCGCTCCTCGCGAAGAAGGAAGTCTTCCGTATCCCGATTCTCTCGAAAGCCATGCAGCTCGCAAAATTAATTCCCGTGGACCGAGAGGACAGGGAAGCGGCCGCCTCAAGCGTTGACCTTGCGGTGGGGTATCTCAAGGAGGGATTGTCTTTCGCCGTCTATCCGGAAGGCACGCGCAGCCGCGATGGCCGCCTGCTCCCTTTCAAGAAGGGGACATTTGTGATGGCAATCGAGGCGGGCGTTCCCGTCGTTCCGGTATCCATCGTCGGGGCGCAGACGCTGATGCGGAAAGGGGATTGGACCATGCAGCCTGGAGAAGTAAGTATTCGATTCGGGTCGGCCGTGGACGCTTCGAAATACACGATGGATCAGCGCGGGGAATTGCTCGCCCGCGTGGAATCGCTCGTCGCCGCCGGCCTGCCTGAAGATCAGCGCCCCCTCCCATCCTCGGGCTCGTAACCGGTTGCGCTTAGATATTCTTCTCCTTCAACCGCGCCACCTCCTTGCGCAGCATCCGCACTTCCTTCTGCAATTCAGGGAGGCGGTTAAACACGGCCACGGATTTCCGCCACGAGAGATTGTCAATCGCGGGTGCGCCCGAGTAAATCGCCCCCGCGGGGACATCTTCGCCCACCGCGGTCCGCGCGGTCAGTACCGCACCATCGCCAATCGTCA
>JBGPZR010000398.1:0-2689 GCA_041493845.1 Terriglobia bacterium
ATCGCGGAGCACCGCAGCTACCAGCAGTTCGCGCCCTACGTGGACCGTATGGACTACGTTGCGGCGGTCTCGAATGGCCTGGGCTATTGCCAGGCGGTGGAAGCATTGCTCGGCGCGGAAGCTCCGCCGCGCGCGCGAGTGGTGCGCACGATTCTGACGGAGCTCCAGCGCATCGCCAGCCACCTGCTCTGGCTCGGCACCCACGCGCTTGATATCGGCGCGCTCACGCCAGTGTTTTACTGCTTCCGCGAGCGCGAGGAAATTCTGAAAATCTTCGAGAAGTATTGTGGCGCGCGCCTGACCACGCATGCATTCCGCATCGGCGGCCTGCAATACGAGACCTATGACGGGTTCGAAGAGGAAGTGAAGCGCTTCTGCCAGGATTTCGCGCAGAAGATTGATGAGTACGAAACGCTGCTCACCGAAAATCGCATCTGGGTGGGGCGCACCAAGGGCGTGGGCATTCTCTCCGCCGCAGACGCGATTGCGCTCGGCGTCACGGGTCCGGTGCTGCGCGCGAGCGGCGTGAAATGGGACCTGCGCAAAGCCATGCCTTACGCCGCGTACGACCAGTATGAATTCGAAATCCCCACGCGCCCGACGGGCGACACCTATGACCGCTACCTGGTGCGCATGGAAGAGATGCGGCAGTCCCGCCGGATTTGTTTGCAGGCCGTCGAGAACATTCCGACAGGCCCGATCATGGCAAGAGTCGGGAAAGTGCTGAAGCCGCCGCCGGGCGAGGTGTATCACTCGATCGAGGCGCCCAAGGGTGAGTTGGGCTACTACATTGTGAGTGACGGCACCACGCAGCCCTATCGCGTGCGCGTGCGCCCGCCTTCGTTCATCAATTTGCAGGCGTTCGATAAAATGGCGCGCGGCTCGCTGGTGGCCGATGTTGTCGCCATCATCGGCACGATTGATATCGTGCTCGGGGAAGTGGACCGTTGATCGCAATCGTTGAAAGCCAAGGGGCGGCCGTCGCGCATATAAAATGACCCACGCGATCCTCCAAGCAATTCAGCTCTACGGCATCCCCGTCCTCTGCGGCGTGGTTATCGTTGCTGTCTTTCCGCTGATGGCCGGTTACATCGTCCTCGCCGAACGGAAGGTGATGGCCGATATGCAGGCGAGGCTTGGCCCGATGCGCGTCGGGCCGCACGGACTTCTTCAGCCGATTGCCGATGCCGTGAAGCTCCTGCTGAAGGAAGACATCATCCCCACGCACGCCGACCAGTTTCTATTTTGGGTTGCCCCGCTTATCAGCGTCACAATGGCGCTGCTCGCTTTCGCGGCTATTCCCATCGGTCCGGCCTTTCAAGTCGCAGACATCAATGTCGGCCTGCTGTTTATTCTGGCGATCAGCTCGCTCGGCATCTACGGCATCACGCTGGGCGGTTGGGCATCCAACAGCCATTATTCGCTGATGGGCGCTCTCCGCAGCGCGGCCCAGCTTGTCAGTTACGAGACGGCTGCGGCGCTGGGCATGGTATCGGCACTGCTCCTCGCCGGCTCGCTTTCGATGAAAGAAATCGTGCAGGGGCAGGCAGACCAGGGGGTATGGTTCATCTTCGTCGTCCCCGTCGGATTCTTCATTTATTTCGTAGCCTCGATTGCGGAGACCAACCGCGCGCCGTTTGATCTCCCCGAAGCGGAATCAGAGCTGGTGGCCGGCTACATGACCGAGTACAGCGGCTTCCGCTGGGCGCTCTATTTCCTCGCGGAGTATGCGAATATGGTGGTGGTTGCCGCGATTGCCACCACCTTGTTCCTCGGCGGCTGGATGCGCCCGTTTCCAGGCTCGCATGAGCATCTCCCCGGCACCTCCGTCGAGCTGCTCGATGCTCTCCCCTCGCTCTTGTTCCTGGCAGTCGCATTGTATTCACTCCGGCTGGCGCCGAAGCAGCCCGTCAAGATCCAGAAGCTTGTGATGGTTCTTGTCGCCGGGCTTTGCCTGCTTCTCGCCGGCGTGATGGCCGGCGCGCTTTTCACCTCCGACCCGGTGAAGAATGGGATTCATGGTGCGTTCTGGTTCCTGGCGAAGGTGGGCGGTTACGTGTATGCGTTTCTCTGGATCCGCTTCACCTTCCCTCGCTATCGCTTTGACCAGTTGATGCGTCTCGGCTGGCGCTTTTTGATTCCGCTGGCGCTTGTCAACGTCCTCGTCGTCAGCAGCGCGATCGTGGTGCAGCAGAACTGGGGATGGAGGCATCCGCTGATGTCCGCAATCGTGACCACTCTTATCATGCTCGGCGTTGCCCTGTTCCTTGCCTATGATGACGAAGAGCACGAGGCCGCGGCGCAGACGGCAGGCGGTGAATAGATGACGCCCGATAAAGTCCTCTTCGCGTTTTTCGCCACACTCGCCGTCGCGAGTGCGGTCATGATGGTGACGCGGCGGAACATCGTTCACGGCGCCGTGTATCTGATCACCGCGCTCCTCGCAACCGCCGGCATCTTCCTGCAGCTCGATGCAGAATTTCTTTTCGTGGTGCAAATCATCCTGTATGTCGGCGGGATCATGGTGCTGTTCGTGTTCGTGATTATGCTTGTGAATCTCGACGTGTCGATGCGCCTCGTCCAGTTCAACCACCAGCGATTTGTGGCCAGCGCGCTCGCGCTGATTCTGGGCGCGCAGCTGTTCCTGGCATTCAGGGTCGGGCGCGGCGTGCTGCCGCATCCGGCCGAG
>JBGPZR010000076.1:0-7891 GCA_041493845.1 Terriglobia bacterium
AGCCCTCGTCGCAGATGGGGCGTGAGGCGCAGATTTCGCCGCCCATTAATTTCGCGAGCTTCTCTGCCAGCGCAATATTTTCCGGCGCTTTGATTCCGCGGCCGACCGAAATCAGTATCGGCGCTTGCGTCAGGTCCACGGCCTGCTTGGCTTCGCGGAAAAGCTCCAGCGGTTTCGTACGAATTTGCTCAGGCGTTAAATTCACGCTCACGGATTTTACCGGCGCCTTTCCGCTGGCGTGTTTCGCGGCCAGGTCGGCGCGAAATGCTCCAGCCTGGAATGACGCGACCCACGGAGCGTCTCCTGTGAATACCACATCCGCAGCGGTACGGCCCTGAAACATCTGGCGCACGAAAATCAGCTTCCCATTCTCATACCGGTAGGCGATGCAGTCGCCGATCATGCCTCTTTCCATGGACGCAGCGAGCTTCGGCGCAAAATCGCGCACCTCGTAAGTGTGCGGCAGCAGAACCAGATCGGGCTTCGCGCCTTCGATCACCTGGCGGAGCGCCAGCGAAAAACCGTCGGGCGTGTATTTCTCGAGCAGGTCGTGCTCGATCAGCAGGACTTCGTCGAGCTGCGAGCCGGCAAGCTCGTCCGCAAGGCCCGCGACGCCCTTGCCGATCACCACGCCCGCAAGCGTGCCCTTCGTCTGCTGGACGATCTGCTGCGCGGCAGTTAGCGTTTCAAAGCTGACTTTGTTCCACTTGCCTTCGCGCTGCTCGGTGATCAGGAGGATTTTCATCTTATTCTTCTCGATGCAAAACGGGCGGCTCTCAAGCCGCGCCTACAGCACCCTGGCTTCGTGTTTCAGTTTCTCGATCAGCTTGGCCGCGATTTCTTTCGGCTGGCCAGTGATGAATTCGGTCTTCTTCGTTTTTTGCGGCACGTAAATGCGCTCCACGCGCTGGGTGGGCGCATCGGGCACGCCCAGCGACGCGCGCGCTACAGTCGCAATTTCCTTTTTCTTCGCCGCCATGATGCCTTTCAGCGTGGCGTAGCGCGGCTTGTTGATGCCCGATTGAATTGAGAGCACCGCCGGCAGAGGCAGCTCCACCCACTGGAACCATCCGGCTTCCAGCTCGCGCTTCAGCTTCATGCGCCCATCCGTCACCTCAATTTGCATGATGATGGTGGCGTGCGCGCGGCCGAGCAGTTCGGCCAGCAGCACTCCTGTCTGCCCGAAACCCTGATCGTCGGTTTGCAGGCCGGTGAGGATCAGGTCAAAGTTTTCGTTCTTGATAGCGGCGGCAATCGAGCGCGCGGACCCGAGCGGATCGAGCTTGTAGAATTGGTCGTCCGCGATGTGGATGCCGCGGTCCGCGCCCTTGGCCAGCGCTTCCTTGATGGTCTGCTTTGCGCGCTCCGGGCCCATCGAGATTGCCACCACTTCGCCCTGGTGCTTTTCCTTCAGCCGCAGCGCTTCCTCCAGCGCAAAGCTGTCCGGCTCGTTGGTCTCGAACCCGATGTCCGACTCGCGAATCCAGGCGCCGCCCTCGACGATCGCGAGCGGCGCATCCTTCGCGGGAACCTGTTTGACGCAAACTCCGATTTTCAAGACTGCCTCCTGCTAAACGGTGCCGCCACAATCACCCGGTGATAGATCCCTCGGCTCGTGCGCCGCGGCGCACTCGCTCGGGATGCCGATCCTGGTCGGATCGTCACTTTCCTTCCCAGCGCTTGAAGAGCAGCGACGCGTTTGTCCCGCCGAAGCCGAATGAATTCGAGAGCGCGTAGTGGACTTCAGCCTTGCGCGCATGGTTCGGGATGTAATCCAGGTCGCAGGCCGGGTCGGGCTTTTCGTAATTGATCGTCGGCGGCAGAATCTGGTCGCGCAATGCCAGCACGCTGATGCCCGCTTCCAGTCCGCCCGCGCCACCGAGAAGGTGCCCGGTCATGGATTTGGTCGAGCTGATGGGAACTTTCTTGGCATGCTCTCCGAAGACGCGCTTGATCGCGATGGTTTCCAGCGCATCGCCGATGGGCGTGGACGTGCCGTGCGCGTTCACGTAGCCGACCTCAGCGGGCGAAATCTTCCCGTCCTTGAGCGCGGCCATGGACACGCGATAGCCGCCATCGCCCCCTTCCGCGGGCTGCGTGATGTGATACGCGTCGCCGGACATTCCGTAGCCCACGATTTCGGCCAGAATATTCGCGCCGCGGCGCTGCGCGAATTCGAGCGATTCCAGAACCAGCACGCCGGAACCTTCGCCGATGACGAAGCCATCGCGCTCCAGATCGAATGGCCGGCTGGCGCGCTGCGGCTCGTCATTGCGTGTGGAAAGCGCGCGCATGGCCGCGAATCCGCCCACGCTCATCGGCGTGATGGCCGCTTCGGTGCCGCCGGCGATCATCGCTTCCGCATCGCACCGCTGAATGATTTTGAATGCGTCGCCAACCGCATGAGCCGAAGCCGAGCAGGCCGTCGCCGTAGCCGAGTTCGGCCCCTTCGCGCCGTAGCGAATGGAGACGTGGCCCGAGGCAAGGTTGATAATCGTTGCTGGAATAAAGAACGGAGAGATTTTCCCCGGCCCGCCCTGAAGAAACTTCGTGTGTTCGCGCTCGATAACGTCGAACCCGCCTATCCCGGATGCGATGTACACGCCGGTCGCGGGCGCGTCTTCGGGCTTCACTTCGAGCGCGGCCATGCGCATCGCGAAATCGGTGGCCGCCAGGGCCAGTTGAATGAACCGGCCCATTTTCTTCAGCTCTTTTTTCTCGACCCACTTCAGCGGATCGAAATCGCGCACTTCTCCGGCAAACCGGCAGTCGAACGCGCTGGCGTCAAATGCCGTGATCGGGCCGATCCCGCTCTTGCCTGCCTGCAGGTTGCGCCAGACCTCGTCGGTCCCGATGCCCAACCCGCAGACCAGCCCAACGCCCGTCACGACAACTCGGCGGTTCAAAGCAAAGCTCTCCTGTTCGGAATGGGACGGCCGGCGAGCTACTTGCTTGCCTTGGCGTGCTTCTCGATGTACTCGATGGCGTTCTGCACCGTGGCAATCTTTTCGGCATCCTCATCCGGAATTTCGATGCCGAACGCTTCCTCGAAGGCCATCACCAGCTCGACCGTGTCGAGCGAGTCGGCGCCCAGATCGTCCACAAACGAAGCGGTGGGTGTCACTTCGGCCTCATCCACACCGAGTTGCTCGACAATTATCTGCTTCACGCGTTCTTCGACGCTGGCCATTCTGGTTATTCCTCCGGTATCGGCGATCTGGAACCCCCCGGCTGCCGCACATGCGGGGGCTGGGACCCCAAGACAACCTGCCCATTCTATGCGTCGGCCTATGCCGGGTCAACCTTAGCTCAGAAAAGAAGTCCCGGCTTGCCTCCTCCACACTGCGGACACTTCCTTTCATGAACATCAGATCCATTTGCGCCATAGCTATGACCGCAATGCTTGCATTTCAATTCATAAACTTGCTGCAAGTGGTCTGTGCCCGCCTTGCCAGTCGCGCGGACAACGATCTGGCCGTTTCGATTCTCATAACCGGGGTCCGTGGTTTTCATGTTTATTGGTCCAGTAGCTCAACCCATGTGCATGCCGCCGTTCACGTCGAGGACTTGCCCCGTGATGTAGCCCGCTTCGTCGCTCGCGAGGAACACAATCGCGGCGGCCACGTCGCGGTCGGCGCCAAACCGGCCGAGCGGAATGAGCGACTTCATCTTGTCTTTGATTTCCTGCGAGAGCGGATCGGTCATAGGCGTCGCGATGAATCCGGGTGCAACCGCGTTGACGGTGATGTTGCGCGAAGCAACCTCGACGGCGATGGCGCGCGTCAGGCCGATCAGTCCGGCCTTCGACGCCACGTAATTTGCTTGCCCGGCGTTACCCGTCTCGGCGACCACGGAAGTGAGATTGATGATCCGCCCAGCGCGCTGCTTCAGCATGGCGCCAAGTGCCTGCTGGATGCACAGGTGGGCGCCAGTCAAATTCGTGCGCAGAACCGCATCCCAGTCTTCCAGCTTCATGCGCAGCGCAAGCGTGTCGCGCGTGATGGCCGCGTTGTTCACCAGAATGTCGAGCCGCCCGAATTTCGCGAGCACTTGCTGAAACCCGGCTTTCACCTGCGCGGCGTCGGCCACGTCCATCGGCACGGCAAGAGCTGCCCCGCCTGCAGCCTCGATTTCTGCAACGAGCGATGCCAGTTTTTGGGTGTTGCGCGCGGCAGCGGCCACCTTTGCTCCGGCCTCGGCCAGTGCGCGCGCCGTAGCGCGCCCGATTCCCTGCGACGCACCGGTGACCAGAGCCACTTTATCTTTCAGAGAAAACATTCGGTCAGCCTTCCGCCGCTTCGGCGCGCGCCTGAGCGATTTTATCGAGCGTGGCCTGCAAGCTCGCTGCGTCCTCCACGTTCAAAGCGCGCACCGAGCGGTCTATCAGGCGCAGCAGGCCGGAGAGAACTTTGCCCGGGCCCACTTCGACAAAAATCGTCACGCCGCCTTCGATCATCTCGTGCACCGAGTCGAGCCAGCGCACCGGCTGCGTCACCTGGCGAATCAGCGCATCGCGCGCCTCATCTCCAGTCGAGATAGCTTCGGCGTCCACGTTGGTAATCAGCGGAAAGCGCAGGCCGCTGAATTTTGCGGCGCGCAGGTCGGGCTCCAGGCGCTGCTGCGCCGGCATCATCATCGCGGAGTGAAAGGGTGCGGAGACAGGGAGAATCACGGCGCGTTTTGCGCCGCTCTGCGATGCGATTTCCACGGCGCGCTTCACGGCCGCCGCGTCGCCGGATATCACCGTCTGCTCCGGCGAATTCAAATTCGCGGGCGCGACCACCTGATGGTCCGCCGCCTTCTTGCAAATGTCAGCCACCTCTGCCGGCGCGAGCCCCAGGATCGCGGCCATAGCCCCCTCGCCTGCCGGAACCGCTTCTTGCATATAGCGCCCGCGGCCGCGAACCAGCTTTACTGCAGTCGCGAAATCGAGCCCGCCGGCCGCCACCAGCGCTGAATATTCGCCCAGACTGTGGCCGGCGACAAAATCGGGTGTGATTCCCTGTTTTTCGAGCGCCCGATAGGCTGCGGTGGAAACCGTCAGGATGGCAGGCTGCGTATTTTCCGTTTGTTTCAGCGCGTCTTCGGAGCCTTCAAAACAAAGCTGCGAAATAGAAAAGCCCAGCGCGGCGTCCGCCTCATCAAACACCGCGCGCGACTCCGGAAATTTTTCCGCCAGCTCACGGCCCATGCCGGGGTATTGCGAGGCCTGTCCGGGAAAGAGGAATGCGATTTTGCCCATGCGATTGCGACTCCCGCCGCGCTCAGCCGCGTGCCCCGACGGCGGCGGCGGAAAGCTCCTGTTCGATCTTTTCGTTCACGTGCGCGCGGCAAAGCTCGTTCGCCACGCGGATGGCGTTCTTGATGGCGTTTGGATTCGACCGGCCGTGGCCAATGATGGTGATCCCGCGCACGCCGAGCAGCGGCGCGCCGCCGTACTCGGAATAGTCGGTGCGTTTGCGGAACGAGTCGAACGCGCTCTTCGAAAGCGCGTAGCCAAGCTGTGAGGCCAGGCTGCTCTTAATCGCTTTCTTCAGCATTCCGCCGATATGCTCCACGAGGCCCTCGCTGATTTTCAGCGCCACGTTGCCGATGAAGCCGTCGCAGACGATCACGTCCACGTTCCCGCGAAACACATCGCGGCCTTCCACATTGCCCGCGAAGTTCAGCGACGTTTGTTTCAGCAGGGCGGCGGCTTCGCGGGTAAGCTCATTGCCCTTCGTTTCTTCCTCGCCGATCGAAAGCAGCGCCACGCGCGGCTTTTTCACGCCGAAGATCGCGCGGTAATAAATTTCGCCCATCACGGCAAACTGCTCGATTTGCAGCGGCTTGGAATCCACATTCGCGCCCACATCCAGGATCACCGTCACTTTGTCTTTCATGTTCGGAAAAGCGGCGGCCAGCGCCGGGCGGTCAACCGATGGCAGCGTGCCGAGCACGAATCGCGCCACCGTCATGGCCGCGCCGGTATTGCCTACGGTCACCAGCGCCTCCGCTTTGCCGTCGCGCACCAGCTTGGCGGCCACGTGCAGCGAGCTATCCTTCTTGCGGCGGAACGCCTGCGAAGGCGAATCACTCATGGTGATGATTTCCGTCGCGTTGACCACTTCGATGGGCAGGCCGCGATGGCGGTGGCGGTTCAGCTCGTGCCGCACGGTGGCTTCCACGCCGACCAAAAGAATCCGCACGCCCAGCTCGCGCGCCGCCAGGATCGCTCCTTCGACTTCGGCGCGAGGCGCATGGTCGCCTCCCATAGCATCCAGGGCAATCGTGGTCATAATTGGGCGCCAACTTGCTGCGGTGAGCGAGGGAAAGTTAGGCTGTCTTGGCCGCGGTGTCAATCACTTCGCGACCCTTGTAATACCCGCACTTGAGGCAGGCCTGGTGCGGCAGCTTCTTTTCATGGCAATTCGGGCATTCACCGAGGGTCAATGGGTGCAGATGATCATGGGCGCGCCGGTTAGACGTGCGGCGCTTCGAGTGACGTCGCTTTGGATTGGGCATTCCAGCTCCTCTTCGCAGGCCCCGGCATTGTGGGGCTAAAATGGAAAGCGTTAGTGTAGCGTTTTATTGCTTTTTGAACCAGTCCTGCTTCAAGCGGGCTAGCGGGGCAAGCCTGGGGTCGGATGCGTGCTTCTCGCAGCGGCACTCTTCGTTGTTCAGATTGGCGCCGCAATGGGGGCACAACCCGCGGCAGTCGCTGCGGCAGATCACCTTCATGGGAAGCGCCAGATTTACCTGCTCGGCAAGCACGTCGGCCAGAAACAGGCCGTCCCCTTCGAAGAAAGCAATCTCTGTATCATCCAGATTCAGGTGGAGTTCCTCGTCGGGAGCCATCGAAGTCATGGCGCGATAGTAAAGATCGAAGTCGCGGCTGATCTCCTCCACCACGGTATCGAGGCAGCGCGCGCAAACCAGCTCCACGCGCGTGCGCAAGTTGCCAGATATCCGGATTTGCCCCTCGACCAGCTCAGCAGTAGCCCGCACTTCGAGCGCCTCTACCTGGCGAAACTCCCCGGAATGGAAATCGAGCGTCCCCGGAGAATAGTTTTTCCGGATGCGCGTCTTACGGAGAGCAAGTTCCTTCACATCCAGAAACATCAGCTTTCCCCACACTTTTTACAGCGAAATTCAATTATAGAACCAGCGCCTGCATTGTCAAGGAAGCCGCCAATGGAAGATATTCCAAGTGACACGAAACGTACAATGACTTTCTTGCGGACAGCTTAGCGCCGCCCCGGAGAATGGCACTATGGCAAACCGCCTCTGCCGGCGGCCCCACCCAGAAACTCCTGGCACTGCCGCAACAGAAAATGGTCGGTCATCCCGGCAATGTAATCGCAGACCACTCGAGGTGGCGGCTCCCGTCTTGCCAGTGCCGCGTAGTACTCCGGCATTCGGTCGGGATGTTCCAGAAAGAAACGGAACAGCGCATCGAGTGCGCCAACAGAGCGGTCGCGGTCCTCCTTGATGGTGGGTTGCGAGTACAGCCGGGCGTGAAGAAAGCGCTTCAGGCTGCCGTTCCCCGGCGCGAGTTCAGTTGAAAATCCCGCGAGCCGGTGTAGATGCCGTCGCACGTCTTCCACGGTCTCGACGCCGGCTGCTTCGGCCTGGCGCCGCGTGTTCTCGATCAGGTCGGTCGCCAACCGATCGAGCACGTGCTTGAGCGCTTCGTTGAATTTCAATTTTTGCGCGCCCTGTGGATAGCGCCGGTCCACGTCGGCGTATGCCGCGTCGAACATAGGCACTTCGGCGCGCATCAGTTCCAGATCGAGCAGGTGCGCCTCGAACCCGTCGTCGAGGTCGGCAGTGTTGTAGGCAATTTCATCCACCAGGTCAATGAGCTGGGCTTCGAGCGGCGGGCGCTGGTCGAGGTGATATTCCGCAAGCT
>JBGPZR010000426.1:0-2360 GCA_041493845.1 Terriglobia bacterium
CGAGCTGTCCCGCCAGGGGCATCGCTCGGTAGCGAAGTCCGGAAGAGATAATCGCTGAAAGCATCTAAGCGAGAAGCTCGCCTCGAGATAAGGTTTCCCAACCCGCCTGCGGGCGGGTAAGAAGGCCAGTCGAAGACTACGACTTTGATAGGCGGGAGGTGGAAGCGCAGTAATGCGTGTAGCTGACCCGTACTAATCGGCCGTTCGGCTTGACCATAAATCTTACCCATAGCGTGCGCATTCGATGAGAATGCGGACATGGGTAGTCAAGTAAGCCTTTCCACATTGCATTATTCTCAAGTGGAATTTGCGGTTCGTTTCGCCAACTTCTTTCGGTTGTAAAGTTATCCAGGATTTGAAATTGGAGTTTGGTTTCGGGGATTTCTGCTAGCCTCGAACTTCCAACCTCCAAATTCTACGAGTTTCCTGGTGGTCTAACCGCAAGGGTCACACCCGTTCCCATCCCGAACACGGAAGTTAAGCCTTGCAGGGCCGATGATACTGCGCGGGTAACTGCGCGGGAACGTAGGTCGCCGCCAGGATTAAAATCGAGAAAAGGCTCCGAGTAATCGGAGCCTTTTTCATTTTCGGCGACATCGCGCGGCGCCTGATCAAAGGCTGGAACATGTGCGCCAGGCTTCTTGCGCCTCTTCGTCGGGTGGGATAGCATTCAAATATGGCTGTGATGGATTTCAAGGTTTTCCTCGAATGGGACGACGAGTACGACGGCTACGTCGTCACTTGCCCGTCCCTGCCGGGCTGTTACTCCCAGGGGCATACCATCCCTGAGGCCCTTGCCAACATACGCGAGGCAATCGAACTCGTTCTCGAAGACATGAAGGAAAACGGCGAAACGATTCCCGACCCCTCTAACGTGCTGATCGGCAGTGTCGTCGTCACTCGATGACGCCGAAGCTTCCTGTTATCTCTGGCGAAGAATTGATTCGCGCTCTCGGGAAATTTGGATATGTCCGGGTGCGGCAGAAAGGTAGCCATGTACGGCTTCGCCACGCTTCGGATACTCAACGCAAGCCCGTGACGGTTCCGCTCCATCCCTCGATTGCTCGCGGGACCTTGAAGCAAATTCTCCGCGACGCTCAAATCACAGTCGAACAACTCGTCTCAGAGCTACAAAGGAAGTAGAGACCTGGCGTGTCCGCGAGAGCACAATCACAACGTTTCCTGACGACAATCTACAAAATCTGGATGCTGCGGTACGTGGACGTGCCGGAAGAGGTTGGACGCGCGCTGAAGAAAGAATATGCGCGCAGGGGCAGCGAAGCACGCAAAGTGAAGGGCGAGCGCGGGAAATACATCCCGGTGGTCGCAATCGTGAATGGTCGCAGCACGCGCACGACGCTCGTTCCTGCCGGTGCCGGCCTCTATCGCCTGCAGTTTAACGCCACGCTGCGCAAGGCGGCACGCGCCGATGTTGGGGAAGTGGTCGGCGTTGCGCTCAAGCTCGATCGCGAACCGCGCGAGCTTCCTGTTCCAGCGGATCTACAAACTGCGCTCCGGAGACGGCACATCCTGCAACGGGAATTTGATCGCCTCCCGCCGGGTCAGCGCCGTCAATCTCTCCTTTATCTCAGCGCCGCGAAAGGGCCTGAGACCCGGCGCAAAAGACTCGCAAGATTCGTCGAGACTCTACTTGAGCGCGCGCTCCTCCGCCCCGCCGCTCACCGCGGGTAGCCGCGCGATTGAGAGTGCGGCTTTCACCGCGAAATGCGTGGTCCCACTGGAGTGGCAGAAGGCCGCCGCGTCTGATAGTCTTTCCCGTTCTTATTTCAGGAGACGGAATGAAACTTCGGCCCATCCAGCTTGCAGCAATCATGCTGAGCCTCGCAGCCGGGGGCGGCGGCGCACGCGCGCAATCAAATGACGCGACGAAGCAACTCGCGCGGGACATTTTCAAGCAGCTCGTTGAAATCAACACCACCGACTCCATCGGCAGCACCACCATGGCCGCCGAAGCTATGGCCAAGCGCCTGCGCGACGCGGGCTTTCCTGCGAGCGACATCTACGTGGGCGGCCCGAATACGCGAAAAGGAAATCTGGTGGCGCGTCTGCATGGCACGGGCGCGCACAAGCCGATTTTGCTCATCTGCCACCTCGACGTGGTGGAAGCGCGCCGCGAAGATTGGTCCATGGATCCCTTCCAGTTCATCGAGAAAGACGGCTACTTCTACGGCCGCGGCACACTGGACATAAAATCGGGCGACACATTTCTGCTGATGGCCATGATCCGCATGAAGCAGGGAGGCTACAAGCCGGACCGCGACATCATCCTCGCGCTCACCGCGGATGAAGAAGGCGGCGCATTCAACGGCGTGGACTGGCTGATTCAGAATCACCGCGAA
>JBGPZR010000221.1:0-4565 GCA_041493845.1 Terriglobia bacterium
TCGCCGCTGCACCGGTTTTCCTACGCGCCGGTGCGCGAGGCGCGTTGCTGGTCCACCGGCGCGAAGCAGAACGACCTTCCCTTGGCAACTCCTTCCAACACCCTCAACGGCTTCCCGACAGAGTGAGCCGGCACGCCAACGACGCGAAAGCCATGGAGGAGTGCCAGCCCGCCCGGCAAGGTTGAAACTCTGCCCTGACGGCGTCCTGCACCGAGGAGGCGGATGGGGCCCTGTTATCCCCTTCGGCACTATGGGTACGGCGGCGCATAGACCGTGGTTTTTGCGCCGTGCTAACCTCATCACTGAGCCACATGTGTGGCTGGAAGAGACTGCCCAGGGCATGCCGGGTCGGGCAGGCGAAAATCATCCATGGCCTTCAATAAAAGCAAAGCGCTGGAAAACGCGCTGAAATATCTCAACCAGGGCAAGGTCACTCAGGCCATCGCCGAATACCAGCAAATTCTCCGCAACGACGCAAAAGACCAGGCGACATTGATGACGGTGGGCGATCTCTTCGCCCGCCAGGGAGACATGCCGCAGGCCATCGAATATTTCGCGCGGCTCGCGCAGGTCTATTTGAGCGATGGCTTCAACAGCAAGGCCATCGCGATCTACAAGAAAATTGCCAAGCTCGCGCCAAACGAATTGGCGCCGCTCGAGCGTCTGGCCGACCTGTATGTTCAGCAGGGCGTATTGAGCGAGGCGCGGCCTCTGTTCCTGCAAATCGCCGAAGCCTATCTGAAGGCCAACAAATCCCAAAAAGCGCTGGAGGTGCTCCACCGCCTGCTCGACGTCGAGCCCGACAACCTGCGCGTGCAGATGCGGCTGGCGGAGCTTTACAACGTGATGGGCCAGAAGAAAGAGGCGGCCCAGACCTACCTGTCCTACGCGCAGCGGCTGTTTGAGCGCGGCGAGATGGACGAGTCGGTGAAGCTGATCGAGCGGGCGCTGGAAGTAGATTCCGGCAATGCCGGCGCCCTGTGGCTGAAAGCCAAGGCGCTGGCGCACGGCGGCAAGGATCCGCAAGCCATCGCGATTCTGGAAAGCCATCCCGAGGCCAATGCCGGCGGCGACGTGACCAACATGCTGCTGGACCTGGAACTCAAGGCCGGGCAAGTGCAGAAGGCCGCCGATCGCGGCCGGAAGATATTAGCCCGCGGACATGCTCATTTTGCTCCGCTCTATAAGGTGGCCGAAACACAGATCGAGGGCGGACAGACCGGCGAAGCTCTTGGGCTGCTGCACGAGCTGCGCGACCCCATGATCGAGGCGGGGGAGCAGGACAAGTTCCTAAAAGCCCTGACCGCCATCACCCAGAAGGACCCCAAGCAAATCGCGCCGCTCGAGGAGTTGGTGGATTTCTGCCGCCACACCAGCAATTCGCACCAGTTGCCGCTGGCGATCATCCAGCTCTCGGATGCCTGCGCCGATGCGGGAAATTTTGCGCGCGCCGAAGAGCTGTTGCAGGATTTGATCGAGCGCAATAAAGACGATGAGCGGCTGGTGGAGCGGCTGAATAGGCTCCGGGCGCGGAGCGGGGGAGTTGCACCTGCCCCGGCAACAGTCGTAGAAAAGTTCGAGCCGGTCCTGGCGGACAGGGCCGAAGCGCAGTCCGTGGAAGAGACACCTCCCGCGCCGCCCGCAATCATCGAGGAAACCCTCGATGAGGAGACACAAAAATACATTGCCCAGGCGCTGACGGATGTGGATCTGTTCTCGAGTTACGGCTTGACGCAGAAGGCCACGCATCTGCTTGAAAACGTGCTGGAGCGCGCCCCGCGGCACACCCCGACCCTCGAGCGCCTTCTCGATATGTACCTGGGCGCAGGGAACGACCGGCGCACCGCCGAACTGGCGTCGCAGCTCGAGCAGATTCATCGCGAACGCAACGATATGGTGAACGCGGACCGCTTCGCGGAACTCCGCCAGCGGTACCAAAAGGCTGCGGGGCTGGCGCCCGAAGATTTGCCGCCCGCTCCTGCGCTGGCGACTCCCGCTTCGGCTGCCGACGCAACGCCCGCGGAAGCAACCGCGCCACAGCCGCAAGTGCAAGCATCCGTGGAAGCGGCGCCTGCGGAGCCCGCACCATTCCAGGTTGCACCCGCGCCTGCTCCCACTGCCGCGCCTCCTGTGGCCGCAGCTCCAATCGAATTCGAAATCCAGCTGTCTGCGCCGGCAGAGACTCAGGCAGCACCCGCTGCCATACAGCCGGTGGCTGCGAGCGAAGAAGTGGATCTCTCCGACGAATGGGAGGCGATGGTTTCAGAGGTTGCCGAGCCTGCGCCCGAGGCGGCCGCGCACGAAGCAGCTCCCGCGCCTGTGGAAGAGCCTGAGCCGGTAACGGCGGAGGCAGAAGCGGAGATTTTGTCTGCGCCCGAACCTGAGCCGGTGGAGATTCACGCCTCGAGCGAAGAGGCTGCCGCGGAGCCCGCGATTGAAATTGTCGAGGAGGCTGCCGAGGAAACCCATCCCGCTGAGGCGGAGGAGGAGAGCGGCGAATTCGAACTCGAGTTGACGCCTGCCACGCCGAAAGCTAAGGGCGGCGCGGCCACGACAGAAGACTTTATCAGCGAGCTGGTGGCGGAAATAGATGATATGGAAGCGCCGGCGGGCGAACCCGCATCCGCTGCCGTGCCCGAGCCTGTGGCAGCAGCGGTTTCCCCTTCCAACGGGTCATCTTCCGTGCCTGCGCCGACGGCCGAAACCTTGAACGAGCTTGCCGAAGTTTTCCAGGAGTTCCGCTCGGAACTGGGCGAGCTCGGCGAAGAAGACGAAGACCTGGAAACGCACTACAACCTGGGCATCGCCTACCGCGAGATGGGCCTGCTCGACGAAGCCATCGGAGAATTCCAAAAGGTGGCCAAGGCGGTGCAGAAGGGCAAGCCGTTCCGTTATGCCATGAACTGCTCGACCATGCTCGGGCTTTCGTTCATGGACAAAGGCGAGCCGAAAATCGCCGCGCTGTGGTATCAGCGCGCGCTTGAAGTGCCGGGGCTCGAGCAGGAGTCGATCCTGGCATTGCGCTACGATCTGGGATTGGCGCTCGATGAGGCCGGCGAAGAAAAAGCCGCGCTCGACAGCTTCCGCCAGGTCTATGCGATCAATATTGATTACCGTGATGTGGCCGACCGCATCGCAACGCTGCAAAAGCGCTGATCGCGATCCTCGCGCTCTACCCGCACGTCAACTTTTCCAAAAAGCAGGCCGGCGCGTCACCAACCTGTACAGAGCGGGACCAGGAGTTGCCACTCCGGCGGGAATCTCCCATAATCTCTAGCTCATGTTCAACCGTCTGCTGCGGGTTGTCCTTCTCCTGATCTGGCTCGAGCTGGGACTGGTGCTGATCCTGGTGCCGTGGTCTGAAATCTGGGACGTCAATTATTTCCTCTACCAGTATCCGGCCTTGGGACTCTTCGTAAAAAATCCGTATCTTCGCGGCGCGATCTCGGGGCTGGGAGTTATCAATGTCTTCCTGGCGCTCGAGGCGTTTCGCCGCCGGACTGCCGCCGTTGCCAGCCACACCTGATAAGCCGATCGTCTGCTACGTCACCGGCCGAAAATCGCTGGGCTTGGCTGCGCTAGTCCCGACTGTGCTCGAGAAAATTCGGGCGGCAGCGCAAGCGGGTGTGGACTGGATCCAAATCCGCGAGAAAGACCTGCCCGCTCGTGAGTTGCTGGCACTGGCGAAGGAAGCAGTCGGCATCGTCCGATCATGTGCAGGCAAAGCAGTGGTGATTGTTATTGTTAATGACCGGCTCGATGTTGCCCTCGCCGCTGGCGCGGCGGGCGTACATCTGGGCGGCGAGTCGGCGCCGGCGCGCGACGTGATTCGCTGGTGCCGCGCAGGAAACGCTCCGGCCGGTTTCCGGATCGGCGTCTCCTGTCACAACCTTCAAGAAACGTGCGAAGCGGAGAGCGCTGGCGCGGATTACGCTCTCTTCGGCCCGATTTACGACACGCCGTCAAAGAGATCCTATGGCGCACCGCAAGGGATTGCGCGGCTCAAGGAAGTTTGCGGCGCGGTGCGCATTCCCGTGATCGCAATTGGCGGCGTGAATGAAAAGAATGCTGCGGAATGTATTCGCGCGGGCGCGTCGGGAATTGCGGCGATCCGAATGTTTCAAGAAGCGAAGAGTCCCCAGGCACTTGCAGAAGCGGTGGCGCTGCTTCACCGGCAGGTTTGATCAAGCTATTCCAGAAACGCTAGCCGCTCATCCAGCGGCCTACCGGTTGCATGCTCTCGACGTGATCGCAGATCACCTTGATGACCGCGGTGATCGGAATCGCCAGCACCAGTCCCATCCCGCCCCACATCCAGCCCCAGAACAGCAGTGAAAGCGTCAGCGCCAGCGCATTCAGCCGGACGCGCCATCCCACCAATGCCGGGACCAGCAGGTTCGCGGCGACCAGATGAAGCACCGTAAGCACGGTGAAGATGCCGATGAACGGTCCGACTTTGTGGAATTGCTTCAGGCCGATCAGCAGCGGCGGCAGCCAGGATAGAACCACACCAAGATAGGGGATCAAATTGAAGGTGCCGGAAAGAAGCGCGGTGAGAAACGGAA
>JBGPZR010000287.1:0-3760 GCA_041493845.1 Terriglobia bacterium
AAACACCAGGCGAAACAGAAACAGTGACATGTCGAGCGGCACCGGATGCAGATTCGCGGCCAGTGACGGAGCCTGTTGTTTGGGCGCCAGCAAGAGGGGCAGGAATCCAGTCGCCATCACCCCGATCAAAATGTACGGCGCGGGCCAAAAAGCTTCGAGCCATGTCAGACCTTGCTCGCCGAGCTCGCGCAGGCGGCGCCGGGCCCGGTCGCGGTTGCGCAGCAAGACCAGCCCCAGAGCAAAGAAGACGGTGACGTTGACCCACATTGAGCTGACTTGCGCCAGATCCGGGGAGTAAGCCGCCAGCGGATACGCGCCGATAAAAATAAAATTCTGCCAGCCGGCAAAGCCGAGCGCCTGCAGCGGCGTCAGAAGCTCGTACATGGCGGGATCGCGCTTGATGTTGCGCTCCAGCGCAAGAATGAACCAGGCCGCGAATGACGCGTACACAAACGAGAAGAACGGCGTGAACGGCAACTGAACCCCGTAAAAAGTGATGTTGTGGGTCCCGCCCACTCCATGAACGCCTCGCGTCAGCACAAGCGTGGTCCAGGGTATCCCAGGAATTCCGGCGAAGAATAGAAACAGCAGGACGGCGCCCGTCGACAGGCTCCGCCGGAGCAGCATGGACATTAGGACCGTGAAAGAATGAAACGCCAGCGCACCAAAGAGAAGAAGAATCCAGACGTCCAAAAGGTCACCGAAGTTCCAGCCGCTCCTCGGAAGGGCGAGCAACGCCGCAGGAACCAGGCAAAGCCCAATGAAGTAAGCCATGGAAGGTGCGCCCAGCAATTTCCCCATGGTGAGTTCGAGCGGCGAAAGGCGAGTGATGCGCTGGTAATCGAAAGTGTTCTGCTCTTTTTCGCGGCTGATGGACTGCAGGCAGGCGAACCCACCGCCAATCATTACTGTGACCGATTGGAACACAAGCACCGAGCCCAGATAGCCCATGCCCCAACCTGATGTGCCGCCGTGAGCAGCGTCGGGCCAGAGGGCGGGGAGAATAATCAACGAAACGATGCCGGTGATGGCCGCCGCAATCGCCATGCGCTTCGGACGCATCTGTATGCGCAGGTTGCGGATCAGCTCCGGATTTCGCAGGAACAGCGCGGCAGGGTCGTTCACATCACTTCTCCCTTTGTCAGGCGTGAATAGACCTGCTCGAGCGAATCGGTGATTTTCTCGACGCCGCACACGGGCGCGCCTGTGGCAATCAGCGCTTTCATCAATTCCGCAAGTTCCGCATCAGTGCCAATGAAAGAAAATAGTGCGCCCGCCGGATCCACGGCCAGACCAGAGACGCGCGGATGCTGCGCGAGCCATTGCTGCAGATTGAACCCGGGAGTTGCCAGCTTCACGCGGACGCGCTGTCCCGCTCGAACTCCTTGTGGGCCCGGCGCGGCGGAGCCTTCTTCCAGGATTTTGTCGAGCGGGCCGGCCTTAACCAGGCGCCCTTTCTCCAGAATCGCGATGGAAGTGCAAATTTCCTGGAGATCGCCCAGCAAATGGGAAGTGATCAGGATGGTTTTTCCCGCCTTCTGCAAGTCGCGGATCAGCCGTTTGAAATCGATTCGCGCCTGCGGGTCGAGGCCCGCGGTCGGCTCATCCAGCACGAGAACGGGTGGATCATGAATGATGGCGCGCGCGATTCCCAATCGCTGCTTCATGCCGCGAGACAGCCCGTCAATAAACGCGTCGCGCTTGGATTGCAGCCCGAGCAGCACCAGCAGGTACTCGATGCGCCCCGGGATCGAGTTTTCCGGCAGTTTGTAGGCGTTGCCGAAGAAGTCGAGATATTCCCAGACTTGCAGGTCGTCGTAGAGCGCGAAGAAATCCGCCAGGTAACCGATGTATCGCTGCGCGTCTTCGGGACGCGCTTCCACGTCCACGCCATTCACCAGAACGCGGCCGGAAGTGGGCACCAGCAGCCCGCAGATCATCTTGAGCGCTGTTGTCTTCCCCGCCCCGTTCGGGCCCACCAATCCGTAAATCTCGCCCGGCGGGATTTCTAAATTCAGGCGGTCGGCGGCCATCACCGGCCCCTGTTTGTCGGACCCGCCGGCCAGGTCATACTCTTTCGAGAGGTTTTCAATGCGGATCATGGCGCCTCTTGCGAGTGTGGAGGGGAAGGCAGGGCGCGTCAATTGACGGATAGGAAATTGTGTCGCGAGAGTTAAATTCCCGCGTATTTCGGCTAACCCGGCGATCTCTTAACGCCTGGGAGAAGCTCAGACGCGGAGCCGTTTCGGGCCGCTGACGAAGAGATTGCCGCGCTCGTAGAACCGCAGCAGGCGGTGAGCGTCCTTGGTGATGCCGATACGCACGCTGATGCCGATCGGCCCGGCCGGCCGCACAGGCGCGCCAAGCCACAGCGGCCCGTCACCGCACAAGTCCAGCCCGTCAAGTCGCGGGCTGATGCGCAGCGCTGCCGCGAGACGGCCCGGGCCGCGCGCGAGATCGATGAGACGCGAAGTCCCGCGGCGGCGCTTCATGGCTTCAATGCCCTCCAGCGGCTCGATCGCACGCAACAGAATTCCGGCTCCGATGCCGCGCAGTTCGCTCGAGACGTTCAGCATGTAATGCGCGCCATAGACAAAGTAAACGTAAGCGTGGCCGTGGCGGAGAAACAGGGAGCGATTCCGCGGAGTCGGCCCGATGAAGGCGTGGCAGGCGGCGTCGCCAGGGAGATAGGCTTCCGTTTCGACGATGCGCCCGCTCAGCCGGCCGCGCGGGAGGTCGCGGACAATCGTCTTGCCGATCAGAAAGCGCGCGAGCTTTACTGTGTCGTGCGGGAGTTCCGAGCGGCGGATTCTGCGGATGCTTTTCATCTGTCTCCAGTTTTTACCACAGGTGCAACGACAGACTTGCAGTAGAATGCGCGCAACGAGAGAACTGGGTTTGGGGGACACCATGGCGAGCGGGAGGAACTCGGCAAGAGACCAGGCCTGGCCTGCGCTGCCGCTAGGAGAGTGGAAAGACACGCTCGCGACGCTGCACATGTGGACTCAGATCGTGGGCAAAGTGCGGCTGGCACGCAGCGCTCACATGAATCACTGGTGGGAAGTGCCTCTCTACGTGAGCGCGCGCGGCTTGACCACCTCCCCAATTCCCTGCCCCCGTGGCGTCTTCGAGATCGAGTTCGACTTCATCGAACATGTCCTGCGCTTCGAGAAAAGCAGCGGCGAATCGGAGGTGCTCGACCTGGCGCCGCGCAGTGTGGCTGATTTCTATTGCGAGGTGATGCAGACGCTCAAGTCCCTTGATATCGAGACGAAGATCTGGCCCATGCCGGTGGAAATCCCGAACCCCATCCGATTCGACAAAGACACCACGCACGCTTCCTACGATCCCGAATACGCAAACCGCTTCTGGCGAATCCTAGCCAGCGCGGACCCCATCCTGAAGGAATTTCGCGGCCGATTTATCGGCAAGGCCAGTCCGGTGCATTTCTTCTGGGGAAGCTTCGACCTCGCGCTCACGCGATTTTCCGGCAGGCCGGCGCCGGAGCGTCCGGGAGCCGACCGCATCACCAAGGAAGCTTACTCACACGAAGAGAGCAGCGTGGGCTGGTGGCCCGGCGGCGGAGACATAACCAGCCCGATGTTTTATGCCTATGCAGCGCCGGAGCCCCCGGGATTCAAAGAAAGCCCCGCGCGCCCGGCTAAGGCGTTTTACAGCACGCAATTGAACGAGTTTTTATTGAATTACGATGACGTGCGCGCGACAGCCGACCCCAGGGCCGCCTTGCTCGACTTTTGCC